>CAIVCR010000032.1 GCA_903904515.1 uncultured Bacteroidia bacterium | reverse complement strand
GGGGTTTGTTTGTGGCTGCGCAACATCCAACCCCCTTCCTCCTCTCCAATGTCATATCTTGTTGTCATTCAGAGCTTAGCGAAGAATCTTTGATCTTATCTCGGACAGTCTTTTACAAATTATTTAGTTCCCCTTCAACGCAACAACCTCAGTTTTTAAATTCCAACCCTCAACCTGAACTTCAATTTTCTTACTCTTCAGTTGGGCTGTTGAAGCGCTCACAGTAACATTCATCGATTCACCCGGTGCGAGAGAGAAGTAGTTGGCCGACCAGTAACAAGGCAAAATTTCTGCCCCATTATCCATCAACTGAGGACGAACGAAAAATGCCAGTTGTTTGGTGGTATTGCTAAACTTCAGCGTCCAGGTTGTCTCCGTTTTCCCCTTCTCTGTTTTAACAAGGGAGGTCTGAACCGATGAACCCGGCATGGTATTTAAAGCTTTAAAATTGTCATCAGCAGCAACCCAATAGACATTATGCGAAATGACCTTTCCCGTGGCATCCTTCAGATTTAAGACGACAAAGCTAACACCCTTTGTGCCGGCTAAAGTTTTGGATAATGAGAAGGTATTATTCACATCTGTAGCAGTAAGATTTACCTTTGATGTTTGGGTAACTAAACGTTTAGAATCGATACCAAAGACATCTACCTGCACGGTGAGGTTGGATATCGTTTTATAGGTCCTGTTTAATACAGTAACTGTAAAATCTAGAGGATTCATTTGAATATGAACAGTTTCCAGGGCATTCTGCATCGCGTAGTAGCCGGCATTGGGCTCAAGATACCAGTCAAAAATTTGCCAGACCACACTCGGGAAAGCGGCATTTAACTTCCAGAGCATCACCCCTCCGATATCGTTAAGTTTATGTCCTGCAGATTCGAAAATACCCTGGTAACCCATGGCATTCATCAGCTGCATTTTATTGGAAAAATCTTCCATTGAAGCAGGTTCGCCGTACCTTTTCACCATAGCGTCATAATAGAGGTCATACTTTCCGTTTCCGCTGCAGGCATCGTGATACCCCCATGAGTTATTCAATGGGAATGGCAATTTCGTATCCCAGACCAGGTTAGGAATTATTTTCACCAAACTGTTGTAAGGTGGCTGAGAAGGCAAGCCTGTCTCATCCTTAAATACCCAATCCTTTGCAGTGTCGGCTAATTGATAATACCATTTTGAATCTTTCCAGGTATATGGCCCACCACTATAAACGCCAGATGCCTTATTATCAGGCCATGCCCCATCCCACCCTTTGGGAAGCTTGGCAAAACCAGAAGAACTTGGGATATACGGACGTGTTCCATCGAGGGTGACAATTTGCTTCCGCATCAGATCATAGACGTCCTTGCGGATATGCCCCTCGTTTCCCCCGGTCCACACAAGTAAACTCGGGTGGTTGCGGATGCGGTATATTGTACTGATTACATTGTCGATAAAGACTTTACCTTCGAGTGGATAATCCGTCGAACCTTTAAACTCACCATGGGTATCGCCCGTAACCCAGAAGTCCGACCATACCAACATTCCATATTTATCAGCCAGATCGAAGAAGACATCCTCAGGTGTAATACCGCCACCCCAGATCCGAACCAGGTTTATATTTGAATTCCGGAAAAGGTGCATCTCCTGATCGTAACGGACTGAATCGCGGTTAAGCATCATATCGGGGACCCAGGCGCCACCTGTAAGATGGAGCCGTTTCCCATTGACATAAAAATCACGTCGTAACGATCTGTTCTCAACTTCAACGGCTTTTGAAGCTACCGTACGGATTCCAAAGGCAAAAGTTGTATCATCCGAAACTACCCCGTTAGATTCAAACTGAAGCCTAATGCGATAGAGATTTGGCTTGCCGTATCCGTTAGGCCACCATAAATGGGGCTGTTTGACTAAAAGTTGGGCTGTGTTTGCATCATTCAAATCAACGACGGTACTTGTTCCGCCTGCCATCGAAAATTCTTTGGAGATCTGAACAGGTTGTCCCGTGAAATTCTCAGGACGGATATTTATTTTTAAGATTCCCTTTGTAGCGGTCTGACCATGATTGGTCAAGGTAAGATTTAGGGATAATTTTGCGACAGCGGTGTCGGGCAAATTAGGCAAATCGGTGATCAGATGCGGACGCATAATTGTAACATCTCCGGATGTACGAAGAAAAACCGGCTGCCAGATCCCCATATTGCGGTCGCGAACAGGGGGAACCCAGTCCCAGCCTACCGTACAAAGCATTGTAACATTCTTTCCAATATCGCCTGTAGGCCCACCATTCAAAAAGAAATCGCCCAGACCAGTTAATTGCTCCTGGTCAGGCAATCCCGGACAATCAAGCGGATAAATCTTTACAGCCAGACCATTCTCCTGGCCCGGTTTAATAACCTTACTGACATCAAAACTATATTCAGCAAACATCCCAACCATCTTTGCAGAGTCGGCTATTTGCTGACCATTTAGCCAAACCGCTGCCCGGTAATTAATCCCTTTAAATATAAGCTGGAAATGACGCCCTTTATCCTGTAAAGGAACTTTGAAAGAGGTGCGGTACCAGTAAGGTTGTTTCCAGGGATTCCCAACATTGGGAATGTGACTGAATTGCTCCAGATTGTACATTTTATTGAACTCATCTGACGCATCCGGGATAACCATATTATTCATTCCCGAATAGGGATCGGGATAAACGCGGTTAGCCACAAGGCCGGTAAGAACGGTAGAGGGAACTTTTACAGGAAACCAGTATACGTTGGAATGATACCCGGAGGTTGAAATTTTTTCTCCTGAACCTTCAATGAGTCCGGAAGACTGCAATTCAAATTGAGAAAGCTGTACCTGTTTAATACTGCCACTTTGTGCAGCAGAACTCACAGGAAGCAGTGAATGAATAATAAAGAGCAGTATTATTGAATAAACTATTTTCATTTTGAATCGAAATTTTTTGAAACGCTAAAATTACTCGTTTTAGCCCGAATAATCAATTTTAAAACATATTCATACTGTTTTTTTATCGGGAAAACTCCGGAAAGCACGAGAAGGGCTCCTCCTGAACTTCAAAATATGGCCAGTACTCGAATTGGCTATTCCCTTCGATTGCAAAATGCAGCGGTTTCCCCGGAACCGGTTTTAGCATTTGCCGGATACTTTCTGCAGTAGCTTTAACCCCTATGTCGAACTTCTTCCCTTTTACGCCAACCATTGCCATCAGGATAGGACCGAATTCGACTGCAAAGTGGTTTTCTTCATACCCCTTTTCAAGTCCCGTATATTTTGTGATCCTGAAATCTATTGGTATAGTGAAGGTTATAAGATCTCCGTTGTTCCATTTCCGGTCAATTTCGAAATAGCTTCCAGGCTTTCCAATGCCAACTTCACTGCCATTAACTGCAAGAGACATATTCCCCGATGCCCAGACAGGGACACGAATCCGAACCTTATTTTGAATGGGATGATCATTCCCTACTATAATTCGTACCTTTGAATCATACGGAAATTGAGTCTCCATTTTCAGGCTTAGGGACTGCTTCTGAGACATGTATTTTATTTCCGAGGCAGCAAATAAATCGACATAAATACCATCATCTGAAATTGAATAGATGTATTCCGGCAATGAGCCAAATACCCGGGTTCCCTGCCCTTCGCAACAGGTATTCATACAGTGGTGCGAATTGGGAGAGTGGTCGCCGTATTTCCGGTCGACCAATTTGGCGAAATAGCGGATTCCCTCTGCCCCGTACTGGTTGGCAATAGCCACGTTATAGATCGATTTCTCGATCTCATTCACATATTTCTCCTCCGTTGGGTAGAGCAAATGAAACCGTTGATTGAGCTTGATCCAGAATGAGTTACCACACAATTCACCGGTCTCGCGATTTAAGTAATTGGATTTTGGTTCATAAAGGAAAGTCCCTTCGTTGATAGCCAGTGATCCACCAATATGTTCCCAGTTATCATGATATAAATCCCACGCCCCCAAAGCGGCATCGAGGTATTTTTTTGCACCTGTTGCGCGGTACAAATCAAGATAGGGTTCAATTCCGGTAACGAGATAGTTGTGGGGACGGTCGTAAGGATACAGCCAGATTGCCTTGGGATCGCGGTTAGCCATCTGTTCCATCCAGTAGTTTTCCTGGAAATACTGCTGAACGACCTGAATATCTTTAGGTTTCCCTACCGGAGAAAAATAGGTTCTGGTAATCGGAATAATTCCCTGCGTCCCCTGCCTCACCCGACGTAACATCTCGGGAAGATATTCGCAGTTATCGAACCAGTCGTAGAATCCGCGCAACAGCGGAAATGCTTTTTTATTTCCTGCATATCCGGCTTCAATAAGTCCTTGTGACACCCATGATCTGGTGTAAGCACCATTCTCATGATCGAACATTGCATGTTTTGGAAAAGCCATCAGATACCCATCGGGCTCTTTACATTGATCAATAACATCCACAATATCATCCATTCGCTTGCGCAAACCCGCATCTTCAATCCAGCGCAGGGTATTGCCCGCACCTGTTAAAAAGCGGGCTGCCTCAGATCCGGGAAGGATCTGAAACCACATATTTTTAAAACGATCCTCAAGGGGCTCTACCGGAAATCCACCCTTGACGCGGAAATTCCGAACCAGCTGATCGAAGGTAAACGAGTTCATCAGGTAACTGATGTTGTTCTCCATCGTTGTCTTAAATAACCCTTCACCTAACTGAACCCCTCCCATCGGAGCCTGAGCCGTATAAAGAACAGGTTTCCAGGTTGCTTCCGGCATTACATTACCCGGGTTGTTGGTGACAACATATTCCCCCTGAGGACGCGTTGCCCTGGTAAGTAATTCTATGTTTGAATCTTTATTGGGATTTGATTCTGTCGCCTTGCAACCTTCAGCAATATCCTTACCTGCTGAAAGGACAATAATCTTGGTCATTGCCAGCTTATTATCCCGAAGAGTTGTGGCCGTAAACCGGACATATCGTCCTTTTGTTTCTATTGATACAAACGTGCAAACGGCATCTTCGGGATTGGGGAATTCTTCCTTTAGCGTCCAATCTTCGTATATTACAGAATGTTTAAACTCCGGATCATTCGAAACCTCAAGTTTAAAATGTGAAGGGAATCCTCCGGATGCAGGTCCCCAACCCTGAGCTCCGGGCAATAGTTTTATGCCATCGATCTGTTGTTCCTTTCCAAGGTCTATTTGAATCCAGCGGATTTCATTATTATTTAATGCCCGATTGGCATACGCAGGAAGATAATACCTGGCTACCCGTTCCACGCCCATTTTTGCTTCACGAAGTTCATTCGAAGCATTATACTTCACCTGGGCTGCTGCCGGATTATTGATCAGAGAAAGGATAAAAAGTGCTGCCAGACAGGCCATTTTTATCCTCTTCGGGGAATTGAAGGTTATTGTATCCATTTATTTGCTAATGATTTACACCATTAGCAAAAATAATGAATTAAACCAGTTTCTGAAGAGATGTAATTAATATTTAGTTTTTAATTACATCTCTTCAGGTTAACTAAAATTCAATTTTGTAAACAACTGCGTTAGCGGAAGGGTAATTTTTTAGCGGTTTAATAACCAGCTCACCCGGGTTCTGAGCCCAATTGACCACTTCGGAGGAGCCAACTACTTTGATGCTTGTTATTTTCCCATTATTCGCTTTCAATGCCAACGATTTAATTACGGTATTTGCCTCAGGGACACCCAGGGCAATGGCATATAGCGTTGCTCCCTTTGTCGTAAAACGGATGTCACGGGCAGTAAATGGTTTTTCCTGTGTCACAAACGAACCGCTGGCCGAAACGGTCGGCCCTTCGCCAAATAATTTCCACGGACGTGTTCCATAGATTGCCTCACCATTTACCTGAAGCCATTCCCCTGTTCCCAATAATACCGCAGTATCTTCATCGGTAATTGTACCGTCGGACCGTGGACCGATGTTAAGCAATAAATTACCGTTTATACTTACAATATCGATGAGATTTGTGATCACATATTGTGCTGATTTAAAGGTATTATTTGTTGTATAACACCATGATTCATTACCAACTGCATCGTCGGTTTGCCAGGGTAATTCCCTGATCCCACCTAATTTTCCCCGTTCGATATCGAGAACTGCGGTCTTCTCCTGGAAGGAGATATTCTTATAGTTGATCACCACCCCTTTGTTCCATTCCAGACCTTTGTTGTAATAATACGAAGAGAACGATTTACGGTAAGGCTCCAATGCAGGTTGTTCGATCCACCAGTCAAACCAGAATAATTGCGGCTGATATTTTTCAACCAGTTCGGTACACCTCAACAACCAGTCGTTCATAAATTCCGGCGACATGGTTTCATTTTCCTCCCTTGCAGGTCCGTAGAAATCGGCATATTTAGGATCAAGTACATCAGAATCGAATTTGCGGCCCTGGTTAAGAAACCACCAATGCTCGATACGGTGCGATGAGAGTCCGAAAATTAGCCCCTGCTTTTTGGTCTCCTTTGCCAGCTCCCCAACAACATCAATCTTTGGTCCCATTTCGGCTGCATTCCATTTGGATAAGGTGGTTTTATACATGGCAAAACCATCATGATGTTCCGCAACCGGAACAACGTATTGGGCTCCGGCCCGTTTAAACAAATCGACCCACTTTTGCGCACTGAATTTCTCTGCTTTAAACATGGGAATGAAATCTTTATACCCAAATTTGTTTAATGGTCCGTATTTTTCGATATGATGTTTATATTCGGGAGACTTTTGGTCGTACATATTCCTTGGATACCATTCACTGTTAAAAGCCGGGACCGAGTAAACACCCCAATGGATAAAAATTCCAAATTTAGCATCCCGGAACCAATCGGGTGTTTTATAATCATTTAGCGATTCCCAGTTGGCCTGAAACCGTTCCTGGGAGATCGAAATATTTGACAAACTGATACTAAATGCCAGTAAAAGAACAAACCTTTTTGTCTTCATAATTACAATATTATTTCCATTTATTAATTGATAGGTAATGAGCTTTCACCAAACTAACAGTGCTACGCACCTTAACCTCACAAAGCAGTGTAACGGCGATAGTTTGGTAAAACATAAATAAATTGGGGCCTAAAGCCGCATAGCGGCGACAGAACGAATCTTGAATGAATCCCCAGGCAATACCATGATATTTAATATACCCAATTAGTTTGATCGGTTTGCACTGCCTGGTCATACCCCCATTATTTATGCCAAATTTACTTTTTCCTGATCTCAAGCAGCTCACCTGAATAAAGATCGGGTAAACTTAATTCAAATCCGTTGATTTTTAATTCCTCCCCGGTTAGGATGGCCAGTAGTTTTCCGTCCATCAACCGGACTTCATAGATTGTTGCCGGATTAAGGTATTTCACTGTGACTATCCGATTGGTTTCAATTCCTCCCTGACGGAAAACAGCAATGATCCCCCCATTTTTCGAGTCGGTGTTTATCCGTTGAAAGCCGTCCCATCGCCCTTCTGCGGGCTCCCCAAATCCGGGCAGATCCTGACGGAAATTCATAATCCCGTAAGTTTTCTCCATTTTCTGAAGCCAGTCTGCATAAAGCCGGTATTTCTTCAGATCTTCAGGTGAGAGTTTACGCGGGTCACCCAACATCATGGGTAATGCACCCGCGATTGATTTGATATGCATTTCCCACCCTGTGTCCTGCATCTGGGAATTTCCTATGACCAAGGCCGTAGCAGGAATTGCCGGCGACCTCCACCAAGCCATATTCCGGATGCGAAGGTCGGTTTTTTCACCCATATCACCCTGGAAATTCGAAAGCCAGTTTCCTTCAGCGTGCTTCACCATCGCATAATCAATCATCTGTAATGCCCCGGTAGTCTCGAAAGTACAGTCAATAAAAAGATTAGGAATTGCAGTATGGAGTTCATCATATAGCTCCCACATCCTTTCATAATTGACATACATCGATTCATGCTGGTCCTTATGACCGGGGTGATTACTGGCATAACAACCCGTCTTTGCGATATCAAAAACATAGGGACTTGAAACAACCGCGAAATCAAGTTTCAGGTATTCCAACCCATAGTCTGAAGCCAAACTTACTAATTTCGTTTTTATATACTCCTTCCATCCAGTCGATAAACAGGCCGAACGGACAATGTCGGTCGAATCGCCATTTTGGACGTTGGAAATATTTCCATATTTATCGCGGCCAAACCATTGGGGATGTTCGTTATAAACTTTACTTTTCGTAGAGGCGCTGGCCACACACAACCAAAGCCCTGGTTTCATTCCCAACGATTTAATATAGTCGAAAACAGGCTTTAGCCCATGGGGAAACTTTTGAGTATTGATCCCCCAATCCCCATAATTGTCCTGCCACCCATCATCAATGATAAATTCCTTCATCCCTGCCTCAGAAGCTGACTTAGCAAGTTCCATGATGAGTTTTTCATTAATATTATATTCAAACGGATGCCAGGTATTGTAAACAAAAGTTGGTTTATTTTTTAATACCGAAAGGCGGATACCCATATGTTTACGCACAAAATCGGGGACAGAGGAGCTGAGGATCTCTTCGGGATCCTTTTGTTTGTTATAAACCATAGTGAAAACCTGGGGTGTTTCGAACGAATCACCCGACTTTATCCATTTCCGAAAGGGGAAGCGGCCATTTTTATGGGTTAATCCACAAGTAATCTCCGCAGCATCCCAAAATACAGCAGTCCGTTTCAATAATCCTGAGGCCTCGTTTCCAAGCACAATTCCAGCTTCCCAGTCCATGTTGTGCACAATCACCAATGCATCCTGCACATTTCCCTCATAGGGGCCAATTGATTTTCGACGTCCATAATCGCTGTATATCCAACTGAAGGTATGTGACTCATATTCTGTTACGTTGAATTTTTCTACATCTACCGATTCGAGGGAAACATCTCTCTCTGTCAGATTTTTTACGATCAGGCTTTTGCGGATAACCGGCAGATCGGGATAGAGGAGATACTTCAACGTAAGCTCAATCCTTTTGTCACTGCTTATCAAAACAACGGCTGCGCCATCACCCTGAAGCGAGTCTTTGATTGATAGTACATTTACTAATTTCCAGTTGCTTTTCCCTGAATAGGTCAAACCATTCGCTTCAAACTGAAAGTCGGCATTGGAGGGACGAAAATATTTAAATTCCCCCGAAACAGGTTTATAGGAGGTGGTCAAAAAATTACCTTCAGGGGCAGGCAGCTGAATAATCCGCTGAACAACACCGTTATCGAGAACTAAACCGGAAGTTGTCCATTTGGCATATTGGGCAGTAGTATTCAGGTAAATCAGAGAGACGACGGAAAGAGTCAGGAAAATCTTTTTCATGTAGTTATAAAAAAAGGGTGCTCCAATTTTTACGTTGAAACACCCCTGTTAGGATTATTTTAAATTAATTACCCCATAACGGATTTTGAACAAGTACTCCGTCAGAGTTATCTATTTCTTGCTGAGGTAAAGGCTGGTAGTAATTTTTAGGTCGTTTCCAAATACTCCGGCCGATATCTGCAGGATAGAGTTTTTCAGGTCGGATGATAAATTCCTCCAGGTTAATGATTCCAGCTTTATCCCAACGCAGCAGGTTTTGCCATCTGAAATTTTCCCCGGCCAACTCACAGCGTGTTTCATGTATTAAGGCTTTTATGTCAGCACCGCTAACGGGGCTAAGGCCAGTTCTGGCACGGATTTTATTAATTTCGGCGTCCCCGGCACCCGGGCCGTGCAAACGAATTTTTGCCTCTGCCACCAATAAATAGGTATCACCGGCTCTTACGAATGGAATATTCAGACCATGATTGTACATACCGTCTGATTCGCGCCAATCCATGTATTTCCTGTAGTCATGACCCGTATTCGATAAATCGGGAGTATGTACAAACCATCCAAGGGATCCTTGCCTGACAGAATCCCCATCGGAGACTAATGTAACATGTTTCCGGATATCACCCGGTTCGAATTCGTTTACCAAATCAGTTAACGGTTCCTGGAAACCATACATTCCCCAGGGGCGCGGACCTCTGTGTTTGGACATTAATTCCTGGTTAATCCATTCCATGTCGTTCATCATCAGGAAAAGATTTTCAGGAAGGGTTTCATTTCCCGCCCTGAAAAGAGAGAGGTAGTTAGCAGCTAAAGGATAATTATCAATGACCTGCTGTCCTGTAGTAATTGCTTTATTCAGATTTTCAGCATTCGCATAATCTTTAGCTGCATGCATATAAAGTGAGGTCATTACTGCCCACGCTGCACCCTTACTTACTCTCGAGGCTACGTTATGCATTGGAAGTAAATCTGCGGCTTTTTGCAAATCGGTGAGTATAAATGCATTTAGGACTTCGGGTGATTCACATTTCGCAACCTTATAGTTTCCTGCAATAACATTCTCCTCTTTGATGATAGGAACCTGTCCATGAATTACATAGAGACGATAATAGGCGTAAGCCCTTTGGAAATAAGCTTCCCCCATAATCGTATTGTAGGATTCGTCGCTGATCGTTCCAAGTTTTTTCACCTTGGGGCCATTAATTATGATCGCATTAGCCCTGCTGATAATCTCATATTTAAAGACAAAAGTAACATCAATCTTGTAGTTGGAAAAAACTGTGTTAAAGGTCTCAATATCTTCATCCTCAGCATGATCTCCCGCCCTGTAGTGGTCATCACATTGATTATCAAAGAACAGGTCATGCATCCCAAGTTCACGGGTAGCCCAAAGGGAATAGGTTCCTGACAGAGCATCTAACATATCTGCCTCGGTTTGCCAGTAATCAGCATCGGTTCGGGATCCTATAGGTTCCTGATTAAGAACCCCTTTACAGGAGAACATGGTGATGATAGCCAATAATAGTATATATTTTTTCATCGTTTTGTTAATTTAATTTGTTAGAATGTAACATCAACACCAAATACGACACTTTTTGACTGTGGATAATTGTTGAAAATTATACCACGCTGAAGTGGATTCGCGCCACTTTCCTCAGGGTCAACACCGTAATAATTGGTAAATGTTAACAGGTTACGACCTGTGACATAAAATTTCACCTTGCCAACGCCCAGTTTTTCAGTCAATCCTTTGGGGATAGTATAACCCAAAACGATATCCTTTAACCTCATATAGTCACCACTCTGGATACCCAGGTCAGAATTCCGGTAATTATCATTTGCACGTATGGTAGACATCCTTGGCCATTTGTTTGAAGTTCCCGGCCCGGTCCATCTCTGCCATGCAATAGCGTCCATATTCCCTGCCTGCGTTGGATCCATGCCGCGCATCATCATTGCATTATAAACCTTGTGTCCGTAAGCGCCACTAAATACGGCAGAGAAACTAAATCCCTTGTAACCCAGGTCAAGATTGAATCCCAGTAACATATGAGGGTTTGCATCACCGATATGAACCCGGTCATTTTCATCGACTTTATGATCGCCATTAACATCTACAAAGCGAACATCTCCAGGGGTAATATTTGCTCTATTATTGTCGCTGGAAATATTAGGATCACTGTCGATTTCTGCTTGCGTCTGATAAATTCCAGCGGTTTTCCATCCATAGAATGAGCTGATTGGCTCACCTTCAAAGGTTCTGGTAACAGGTAGGCCACCCCAGGTAACACCACCTCCGATAAATTTACCTTTACCATAAAGTTTGGTAACTTTATTTTTGATAAGGGTCATGTTCATTCCAATATTAAAACTGACCTTTCCAATATTGCCGTTATAAGATGGCTCGATTTCAAATCCTTTATTATTCATTTCCCCGATGTTTGAATCAGGAATCTGAACTAATCCGGCAGTTCCCTGAGCGACTTCGGGAATAAGCATATTGGATGTTTTTCTGTTAAACCAGGCAACATTCAGGTGAATGGAATTCTTTAAAAAGGCCGTTTCCAGTAAGACATTTGTAGTAGCGGTCGTTTCCCAGGTTATATTTGGATTTGCAAACGCTGCAAGGCGTGTTCCAGTCAATTTGTTTCCATCAAATATATACCGTTGATCTTTCACGAAAGTACTTAAGTATTGGAAAGGATTCACATTCTGGTTACCCAACTGCCCCCAGCCTACATTAAGTTTCAAATTGGAAATCGCCTCGATCCCTTTCATAAACTCTTCACCAGTTAGTCTCCAGCCTCCTGAAATTGAGGGGAAATAACCCCAACGTTTGCCATCTGCAAACCTGGATGATCCGTCAGCTCTAAAAATTGTAGAGAGATAATAGATATCATTGTAGTTGTAGTTACCCCTGATAAATCCGGAAGCAAGTGCTGTTGACGGATAAGAAGATCCGCTGCCTGTGATCAGACCAGCATTATTCATGACCAGCTGATTTCTGGCGACGGAAGTGAAAATTTCCCCCCGCATATTGAGCCATTCACCCTTGTTTTCCTGGGCTGATGTACCTGCAACGGCCGATATGTTATGTTTCCCAATCTTTTTATTGTAGCTAAGGAATATTTCACCAAGCATGAAAGATGTTTCACTGGTGTTTTTTGTCAGGGAAGGATTAATTTCAGATCTGGATTGAAGCGGAGTAACATCCTGAAATGCTTCAAACTTGGAGTTCATCTGTTGATATGCAGCCCTTCCTGTTAAGGTTAAATCATGAGTGATCTCATAATCGGCCCTGAAATTAACCAGTGTATTTAGCTTAAAGTTGTTCTGCCACTCGTGTGTTGCCTTATAAATAGGATTCCACATATCACCCAATTCGGTAGAGGCTTTACCTGATCCCCAGTTTCCATCCGGATATTTTAACGGAACAGCAGGTTGAAACCGGTAAGCAGAATAAAGTGTTATACTGGTACCATCACCCTGGCCGGGCTGCCCCTGTAATTGGTCATTGGTTCTTGAAACACGGATACTCTCCTCTATTTTTAATTTCTTGGTAATCTTGTGGGTTGCATTGAAGGAGATCCCGATTCGCTTGAAATAGGTGTCGATTTCTGTCCCCTCCTCATTGCGATAAAATACATTGGTATTATAAGTACTTTTCTCTGTTCCTCCACTTACTCTCATATTATAATCCTTAAAAACACCATTTTGGAAGAATTCATCCTGCCAATTGGTCCTGGTTGCATTATAATAGGGATCAGACCATGGAACATTATCCGGAATGGGTAATCCATCCATCGTATAGCGTTCTCTTTTTAATTGATACAATTGTTCGCCCGTAGTAACAGGATATTTCTTTATAACACTATTAAATCCGGTGGAAGCATTCAGTTGCATTGTCGTGACCTGATTATACTTTGCCCGGTTTGTAGTAATCAAAATAACACCGTTGGCAGCCCGGGTTCCATAAATTGCTCCCGAAGCAGCATCCTTTAAAATTTCAACAGACTGAATCTCTGTTTGGGATAACTGGGCCAAAACCTCTGCATCGACAGGAACTCCATCCAAAACGTACAGGGGCTCCGCATTCCCAATTGTCCCTATACCTCTGATCCGGATAGAGGGCACTGACCCTGGTTCACCTGCAGTGATCATCTCTACACCCGAAGCACGCCCCTGCAATGACATGACAACATTCGAGGCTGATGAGTTTTTAATGTCGTCTCCTTTAATCTGAGAAATCGAGGAGGTAACTTCACTCTTCTTTTGAGAACCATAACCAACAGCAACAACCTCATCAATTAAGATCGTTTCTTCGGCAAGAATTACATTAATCTCCGATTTGCCTCCAATTGTAATCTCTTCGGTTTTCATCCCGATAAAGGAGATTTGAAGTGATTTTGCATCGGCAGGTATTGACAAGGAATAATTACCCCTGCTATCTGTAGTTACCCCTTTTGTGGTCCCCTTAACAATAACCGTTGCACCAGGGATAGCAACCCCTGATCTGTCGGATATTTTGCCCGAGACCTTCCGCTCCTGCTGTTCACCCATTGAGGCGGGTGACAAAACAATTTTGCGATCGATAACAGTCACCTCAACAACATTGCTGTCGAATAGTTGTCCCAGAACATCGGTAATTTTTTCATCCTTAACACTAAGGTCAACCAGGCGATCTACATTGATTAACTCATTGTTGTAAATAAAAAAGAATTCGCTGGAATTTTCGATGGCCTTAAGCGCCTGTTTCACCGTAACGCTCTTTAATTCAAGCGTCACCCTGGTATTTTGCGAGTAGGAACCCGTCGCAAACAAGCCCAAAGCAGAGGTGATTAGAAGAAATAGTGTTAATTTCATAGTTAAAAAAAGTTGTCGCGGAAAATTCCCTGACAGAATTCTCCCGTCTTTGAAAATTTTTTTCATAAATTTGCTTGATTTTAGTAAAAATTAATTTTTGTTTGCCTGTTTATCAGGCATTCGTAAAATTGAAACAGGGGAGTGCTTCCAACACTTTCCTGTTTTTTTTTAAAACTGCAACTCCATAGGCATTCAGATTTAAAGGATTAACATTTGGTTAATTGGATTTTAAAATAATCTTTCGTTTTGAATATGAGTTATCTGCTTGTTTTTGAGCCGGTATAACCTGGTAGCGCATATCAGAGGTCAGATTTAGAATATTTAATACCTGTTCAAGCGGTTCGTCGATAAATGTCCCTGTAAACCTGTATTTCCGGAGTTTCCTGTCGGCTACTTCAATATCCACATTATACCAGTTTCCAAGTTTCTGCAGTACTGTGCTTACAGGGTCATTGGAAAAAATAATCTTCCCTTCTGTCCATGCCGTATATTTAGTTAAATCATCTTCATTTTTCAAACTCAGTTTATTTTCCGATAGATTGTAGGTAGCCACCTGATTAGGCTTCATATCCATAAGCTCAATCTCAGAATTGTCGGCTTTTTGCTCCAGCCGGATACTTCCCTCGACAAGAGCTATCTTAAAAGCTGAATTGCCGGGATAAGCATCAACATTAAAGGTTGTTCCATGTACTTCGATCTGCAATTTGTGAATGTCCACAACAAAGGGTTGCTCACTATTTTTAGTGACCGTAAAATACCCTTCTCCTGATAATTCCACATTCCTGTTTTTTTGCCCGTTAAATGTTGCTGGAAACCTTAATGCGCTTCCCGAATTCAGGTATACGATGGTCCCGTCAGCCAAATCTACCCTTGATTGCGTCCCATATGTTGCTTTCACCTGCTGATAAACAATAGCCTCCGCCCTTTGGTAGGGTTTTGGAACTAAAAAAAGATTATATAGTGATGAAAATAAAAGTGCAAGAACCAATATCGCAGCTATCTGAGCGAAAATCTTAAACCAACCGATCTGTCTTCTATCTATCCCTGCCTTTTTACGCGTGGCATCAAGTGATTTCGGCATATCAATCTCTGATAACATTGCAAGATGGTTAGAATGATTCCAAATATCTGTATAATCATTATATTCTGCCAGATTGTATCGGTCAGCCAGCTTCCATTCATTCAAAGTAATTTGCTCTTCCTCTGTCAGTTGACCAGAGAATGATTTTGCAATCAGATCGTAAATTTCGGGATTATCAATATTCATTTTAAATAGCTTGTATTGTAATGACAAATAAGGGTAGTAATTACCCTACACGGGGGGTTAAAAAAATTTGAAAATTTGCTAATGTGCGAATGTGCCAATGCGCCAATGAGTTAATTTGCCAATGAGTTAATGTGCCAATGTGCTAATTTGCCAATGAGTTAATGTGACAATGTGCTAATTTGCCAATGAGTTAATGTGACAATGTGCTAATGTGACAATTTGAAAATGTGCTAATGTGCCAATGTGCCAATGTGCCAATTGGATAACGCGGAAAGGTCTGGGAGAAGGAATTTCAGAATTCGGCTTTTGAATTTTGCCTTTAAAGTTTACATTTTGCACTTTCAATTTTGCATCCTTTGTCTTATACTTTTGCCAACCTTAGCATAAAAAGAATGAGATCTTTTATTTTGCTCTTTTTTGAAGAGGGGAGGTAATCAGACAGTGAAATGCGCAGTAACTTTAATGATCTTCCAATAAGAGCTTCAACCCCTTTAACCGAGATATCCATCTTCATGGAGATCTCTTTATTGGTGAGATTTTCAAAACGACTGTATTCGAATGCCATTTTGCATCGCTCAGGCAGCGAGGTAAGGGCAATAATCAGATGTTCCTCAAAATCATGCATATCGATTTGCTCCTGGGTGGCATTATCGTACTGTGAATTTGCAGGTATTTCAGCAAGCCGGGTATTGCGCTTCTCACGCCTGATAAAATTAAGACACTGGTTTCGAACCATCGCCGTAAAATAAGGAATAAGACGCTCCACATGTTCCAGCGATCCCCTGGACTCCCATAAATTTATAAAAACCTGCTGAACCAAACTTTGTGATGTATCCTGATCATGAACCATGGAGTAGGCAAAACGACAAAGATTCGGATAATGATCATTGAAGATCTTATCAAAAGCCCTTGAGTTGCCGCTCTTAAACTCCTCAAAAAGAAAACTATCCATGCGTTCTCTTTCAGTCATTGTTAAGTTAGTTTTGTTGAAATACACTTACAAATATAACTATTCAAAGAGAATTATGATCAAAATCATGTTACATTATAATTACAATGAGGCCAGATTGTAAGGAATATTAAATGATTCTAACCGGCGTAAGCTTTCCATGTAAAACAACCGGTTTTTTTGACTCAGGAGAAATGGTTACTTTGAAAATATACTCAATCCCCTTATCGAAAAGATTACCACATTTAAGCTTTACCGTAGTTTTTTCATAGGGTTTAAGAGGGGGCATTTCCCCGGAGGCCATATCAATTTCCTTATCATTATTGAAGAAAGACACTTTCAGATTGGTTGTTTTTGAGGAGACCTGTCCGAGATTCTGAACCTCAACTTTCACTTCAAAACCACTGCCATTTGACGTGATTACCGGCAAAAGCGGCGAAAGGAGTGGTTCAATAAAATTAATCCCCGGCAGTCGTGCATAGCCAAAAAGGAGTTTCCCAGTTATTGTTTTTCCTAACATTTTTGCGGCAAATTCGTCGTCAGGGAAAATAGACCCCTCTGTATCGAAGGTAATAATCAATTCATCACCCGATATTTCTGTTTTAATCACCTTGCCACCATTCCCATAATTAACTGCCTCAGGATCTCCAAATTTCAAAGATTTCAGGTCAATATCTGTTTGGGGGTTAAAGCCGGGTTCCGCGGCAACTTTAACTTTGATTGTTTTTGTTTCAGAGGTGATCTTTTTGGTATCAACTATTGTCAGTAGGCGACCCACCGTAAGTGGAATGGCAATATTTTTTGAGCTATGACGGTCGTTAGGAAGATCAAATTTCTTCTCTACATCAATAACAGCAAAATTACCCTGAATTGCCCGTCCGTATTTATCCTGGAATATTTTGAGTCGTTCGTATTTCCACCACCCTTCAACAGTTCCATCCTCATGTTTTGAAACCCCGGGAAGGTAAGCTTCACCCGACTCGATTTTCCAGTTAATGCCATCTCTCGAGCGCTCATAGACGGCAATTCTCCCAAGCCAGTCGTTGACAATAAGATTATATTGTACATTATCTCGCCAAACCACGGGATCTTCAAATTCCCCTTCTCTCTGAGGATAAGCCCGCAATGGAATGATTTTCTGAGCTGAATCCATCCTCGTTCCGGTGACCTGGCTATAGGGAGAAAGTCCGGTCTGACTGATCCACTGACCGCCTCCACGACAGATCATCAGGTAAGATCCGTCTTCGCGCCGGGCAAAGGTGAAGTTTGAGTTCCCTTCGATTAACACCCTGTCCCGTTCACGGAAATCGAACTGACCATATTTCCAGGGTCCGTTGCAACCCGGAGCAATGTAATAACCACCAACAACATAAATAACATATCTCCCGTCTGACAGCTGAAAAACCTCCGGGTTATGCCCTTTTCCAATAGTGTCTTTAACAACAAAAGGGCCAATAGAGTTATCACAAACGGCATGAAAAACTGTGGAGTTCGGCCAGAAGGAGTGTCCTCCGGGAGAATTTTCGGGCCAGCCGCAAATATATTGATGGAATTTCCCATCCTCTCCCAATTTGATATTACCACCCCAAAAAGACCACCTTTTGTTTTCAATACCGTTATCTGTAAAACGGGGCAATACATTATCTGCACCCCAGGTTTCATGGGTGAGCTTACCCAAATTGGGCATTGGGAGAAAGCGATCCATAAAACGACCACCATAAACCAAATTGCTCCAGGCTGCAGGCCGGGGACGTTCGGTGGTTTGGGCATTGGTTGATATAACAAACGCGAAAAGGGTGAAAAGGATAAAAAGAAGATATTTTATTCGCATATATTTAATTTATCTTATTAGTAATAAGCTTTCTGATAAGAATGAGATAATATTGTATTTCCAAAATGGTCAGCTTTATTTAAGATCCAAAATAAAAATGCCACCAAAACACCAAGCCACCAAAAAGGCACCAAATCTCTCCTTATAAAAGATACTCATAAATTTAATTTTTGGTGTAACTTGGTCCCGCACATGCGGGATGGTGCTTTAGTGGCAAAAATAATTTCAGTTAATTATGAATTAAATGATAAAGTACGACATTAAAATATTCATACTACCTAATCCCCAAAAAAGACTTGATTTGGGGATTAGCCATGAGTCGTCATTTCACTTAGCTGATTTTTACACTCAACAATTGATCCGTTGTGACACTTAGATTTTCAGTAAAATCTACCTCGCATCTAAACCCGGTTTGTGTAAAACGGCACGGGATGATTTTATGCTTATATTTTACCTCTACGTTAACCGCTTTTTGGTTTTTATCCAGATCAACACTAACCATTTTCAAGTTCAATTTTCCGTAGTTAACTTGTAGTTGAGCCAGGAATGATTTTTCATCCCGCTGCTGGCTGTAGGTTCCCCACCCTTCGGCAGCAGTAAAAGGGGCCCTGAAATTTTCAGGTGTCAGCTTGGGAGAGAATCCGATGTGCCCTTTGGGACCATGGTAGGTAAAACCACAGGCGCTGATAAAGGTACCGTAACTTGCCATCGCACGTCCATAATGGTCACTGCACTCAATCTCGTTAAACGGATTACGTTTGAATGCATGGTAACGATCGTGAATGGACCGGGTAAGAACCAGTGATTCTTCGGTCATCCCCTCCGCCATCATGTGAGCAGCTACCTGATGTTCAAAACCACTCATACACTCATCAAAATATCCGATTTGCCACGCCTTGGCATTCCCGTAAGGGTTTTCATCATTTTTGGGATTGGTATTCATCACCATTCCACCGTCACCGGCTATGGCATAGAAGCGCCCGCCATTATGTTTATTGATATACGGACCCACGTCGGGCATATAATTGTATTTCCATAGGGCGTTTAAGGCGCTAACCGTTTTTTCTTCGCTGATTATGCGTCCCAGACCCACCTGCCATGCCCAGGCCTGACCATACACCTGGTCGATATGACAGGTATTGAAGGACCCGATTTCCTTTTTTCCAACCTCAGGATCAGCTCGATGAATAAAGTACTCACCATTAAAGAGATACTGCTCCATATTCTTGCTTCCCAGCTCAACATACTGGCTGCACTGATCGGCAAACTCCTTATCGTTCATCTCCTCAGCCATGGCCTGCCCGGCACGCACACCTGCAATGCAAAGTCCTACAATCCAGGCAATCTCGCCATGCCACAGTGCATCGAGTGTATTCTCCATTGGGGTGTCCTCCATCCCATCTTTATTCTTATCCTGAAGCATAATAAACTCAACGGCCTTTTTAATCTTTGTCCAGTTTTTGCTCAAAAAGGTCTCGTCAGCGCTCATCAGATGTTCCCTGTAAATACGCAGAACAGTTCCCGATTGTCCATCGATCGAGGGACCGGTTTTCTCACCGCGTATGCTGATCATCCCGGTTTTCTCATCAAACCCAATTCCCAGATCGACCCGTTCACGCGTATCGCGTTCGAGTTCAGGAAAAATCCGCGACATCGCCTGGGCATACTGATAGACATGTGTACAATTACCGTGGCAGCATCCCACCCCTTCCCAGGCATAAAATCTTCCCGATTTAAACCGGTGAGTAGTCGTTGTGGCAAGCGTCGAAATATTCATAAATGTCCGTTCCAGAAACCACCAGGGTAAAGTGCTGTCATAAAAGGTATTTTTCCAAAGAAGCGTCTGATGCTTTAAGCTCTGATAATTAGTAGCGAGGTATGCAGTAACGGCTTCAGAATTCTCAAAATTCGATGTATAATACTGATACTCGGCATCCTGAACAGTCATCCCCTGAGAGTTTCCGTTACTGTAGAAAGAGAGATTCGGTGTATACCAGGCAATCAGAAAATCGGTCTTTACTTCCTGACCAGGCTTCAGCTGATGCGTGCTGACAATGCCGGCAACAGGCGAATTATCCGAAGCTGTTACCAGACCCTTAAAGATCGCTGCTGATTTTTCGGTACTCGCATTTACATTATCGATGCAAACCCCCTTGCCACCTACCATTCCAAAAAACATATCGCCATAGTCGGGAGCCTTGGTCAGATCCTTATTATCAGTAGTGCATTGTAAAGCCACCCCTTTATAGCTCTTATTTTCAGATACTTTATTGATTCGGACAAAATCCTTATGGACCTTTTCGGTATTAACAAGCATTTTATTTTCAAGCCAGCCGATCACCTCAACTTCAACAGGATTATGAGACAGATTTTTTATCGTTATTGATTGAATGGTTGCAGGCAATCCGCTGTCCTTGTCATTTCCGGGGATAAACGGAGAGAAGGCCTCTACCGAAACCTGCAGGGGTAAATTTTTAGCCGTATAGGTTATCCGGGCCACCGGGTAAGTCGCTTCAAAGGTGACTTCATCCCAATCGTCCTGGTGAAGTCGTTTGACAACGGTTGTTCCGTTCTGTTTAATTGACAGTGCAAAACCCTGTTGCAACGGAGATACATTTGTCAAAGGCTCCAGGTACAATGCCCCCGCCATATTGTTAATCTCCTTCAGATTGAAGCTCTCCAATTTGACTGGAAGAACTTTTGTCACGACACCAAACTGGTTTTGGTTAAAGATATCCCATAGCCACAGCCTCCCATCTCCGCCTAAATAAACTGAACCGCAGCATATTCCCCCGACAGGCATTCCGATATAGCGCAGCTCGTTTTTTGATTTGGTATAGGTGGTTGGCTTCCCCCGTTCGTAAAGTGATTTAACCCATTCCGGATTCAATTTCTTATCTTCCGGGAAATAGGTATTTGGGAATTCCCCTCTGGAAAAGGGCCCTGCCATGACCGGCAAAGATGAAGTAAAAAATCCTGCTGCTGAAATTTTCCCTACCGCCTGTAGAAATTTACGCCGTTCCATAGTCTGGTTTTAAGATTGTTTAGTCTGGTTTCACAGGCAAATCGGATATGAATATTTTCTGTGAATTTATTCGACTAAGATAAAGAAATCCCTGATAATTTTAATATTTACCTCAATTGCTCTCCTTTTATTCAGAACACACGACAGCATGGTGACTACCTGCTCTGTGAAACAAAAAGGGGTATGACGCAAACCCATGATGTCTGGTTTGGAGGTCACAATTTGTGACCTCCAATTCTCAAGCTCCTCCTTTGTCATCTCAAACATAAAATCCTCAGGAAATCTTTCAAATTATATGAAAATTGGGGAAAAGGTGGGTATTTTGTTAGTAATGGATTATTTATTCCATTTGTAATGGAATTCACATTGTGTTATCGCCAGAAAAGGAGTGGCTGATGAAATATTCAGAATGCAATTTTATTTATAAACTTAACAATGACTTTTCGGCAATTCAGGTTTGTTTTGAAATTAATGGAGATAATCAGGCCAGAGAAATTAATGGACTTTTAGCGGCACTCAAATTTTTCAATCTAAAAGAAGGTGTCATCCTCACGATTGACCAAACAGATCTGATTCTGATCGATGGGTATAAAATTAATGTGGTTCCAGCATACGCGTTTGGTTTAGATTAAAATAATTATTTTTTCAAGACTTAGTTAAAATCAATTTTATACAAAAGTTTCCCCAACTCCCCATTTTGATTTCCCTGGGAAGGTAAAAAACTTGTTACCAAGCCAATCTGACATTTACACCTTCGGGATTATTTTCAAAACTCAACCAACAGGTTTTGCTTTTTGAATCCCATTCCCATAACGCCTCTTTAAGTTCAGTTCCGTCAGCAGATGAAATTGTGCATTTTTGGGGAGCCACGGGTAACAAAACACGCATTACATTGGTCGTATTTAAGGGGCTTTTGGTCAGAAAGGAGTAACTGTTTTGATCAGTTTTTTCCTCATAAACTCGCGAAGCCGCAGCCAGGACCTGTGGCTGATTCTGATTTTCAACCCGATCGACATTGAAAAGGAATGCCTGTTCTCCGGGATTCACCGTTTTCTCATAAATCACCGGCAGTTTGGGGTCAAATAAATCGATCAGACGCCCATTTTTAACATAGGGCTTATCGCTTACATTCTCATCAAGGACAGAGATAAGATCATAAGGGCCTCTTTCAAGATAAAAGTTGTTTTTGACAATAAAGGTACCGGCCTTGCCATTCTTTTCATACAACCGTTTGACCGTTTCAACAAATCCCTTATCACCTTCGGGGGTCATTACAAATTCCTTGGGATCCTGCCGGATCACATAAACCGTTCCCTTACCGGATTTAAATTCACCGTCTTTATCGGCAGAGGGCTTGATATTTAATTTCTCAAACAGATGTTCTGAGGCCGCATTATATTCATTAGTTCCCATGTTCCACCACTCCTGAACACGCTGAAACGGATCGGTATCACGACCGCAATAGACCAGAATGCCCCCTTTTTTGACCCAATCTGCAATATTACCATGTCCATCCGGAGACAACGGTTTCATATTGGAATAGGACATAATCAATACCTTGGTATCTTTCCACGTGTCAGGGAAGGAGGTATTTTCAAGGTGCAGTGTTTTGACAGGAATCCCCCGTTTCAGAAATGGCAGAGCCTGTCCGTAAAAATTCGAAAGCTGAGGGTCTTCATAACCCTGGTGGGTTGGAAAGCGCTGGAACATCATCGAGTTAGACATCAAAACACTGATCCCCTGAGATCCCGTTAATTTATTATCCGACAGTGGCATACTATTTAACGAATTGATCATCACCTGCATCTGGGTCGAATAGAAACGGGGGATCCGCTCTTTTTTATCGCTGTTGGCGCTCGTCTTGTATAGACCTTCATAAATCCGGTCAGGCCAGGGCATCACTTCGTAGTTGGCAATGTTAGGGTAGAGCAATTTTGCGGTGAAGGTGGCCTGGTAATTCTTTTTGTAGTCCACCCAATCGCGGGGCCAGTCTTCGATTGGATCGGTGAGAAAATACATCTTCCGTCCGGTTGGGGCAGTCATCGATTCCATGGAGCCATATTCGAGGTAAGCGGTTTCGAATACCCGCTCTTTTGCCCTGCCGTTGAAATAGTTTGGTTCGCGCGAAGTTCCTGTCCAAACCTGGGCAATATAGCCATCCACACAGGGCAACGAGGCGAGGCTTGCTTCAGGACTTACGATTTCCCACTGCGAATAATTAACTAACGAATGGGTCGGGACGTAGCACCGAACATCCATTCCCTTACTCTTTCCGTACTCCTTGGCATAAGTAAAACACTCATTCAGAAGACGATAATAAAGATGATATTTCAATTTACTTGACAAATAGGTATTTTCCGGTGATTCATGCTGCGGGCGCCAGTCAAAACCATAGTAAGCTTTCCACTCCCGCTTAAAGGCTTCACTGTAACCGCCGCGTGCCCAGAATTCAGGTTCTTCGAGGTAAATGGCATCAACGCCGGCGTCGATCACCCGTTTGATTTGAGTCTCTTTCATGTATTTGATGAAATTCTCAGAAGGTACAATATACGGAACCATCTTCCCATGCCAGATTGTATCCCCCTTTTGGGTTACCTGTCCTTCATCAAGATGAGTTTTCCCATCCCACTTACCTGTAAAATAATCCTGATACGCTCCCCATGCACTGCCTGTCATGAAATGGGTGATGTAACCTTTGTCGCGCCAGCTCTGAAGCCGCTGTTCAAAAGTTATGCTGTTTGGGCCATAATGTTCCCAGGTGCCATACACAATTGCCACATCTGACCGTACATCGGTTACCGGTTTCCATGGGCCGGCGGTCTGGAATGCTGTTTTCTCCCGCTTCGGGGAATTATCTTTAGGAGCAGCAGTTGCGCATAGTGATAGAATCAGCGAGCCTAAAGTTAGTGATGCGAAATATTTAATCTTCATATTAAATAATTTAAAGTTTCTCCATCTTCAAAAATTCCCGTAAGTGAAGATGATGTATTCCCTTATAGTTGCTACTACTGTTTAAAGTGTCCATAGTAATAACATATTTGGGGAAGTTATTATCAATTTTCAAAAGATTGCCAAATTCCCGTTCGTGGGTTGTTTCATCTAAAATAAGATAGGCAACCTGTACATAAACTTTAAGGCCATCTCTAATACCAACAAAATCAATCTCAAGATTATTCAGTTTTCCCACGTATACCTCGTAACCTAATATCCGAAGATGCTGATAAACAGCATTCTCCATCAATTTATGAATGTCTCGTCCAAAATCCAGACGTTGCATGCAGTTCCTAAGTCCCAAATCTTCGAAATAATATTTCTCTCCAACCTCAAATTTTTTCAAACCCTGAACATCGAGTCGTCTCGTTTTATTGATAATATAGGCGTTGCTTAATGCCTTTAAATAGTTGATAATTACACTGGTTGAAATATCTACGCGTTGAGATTTCAGGAACTTATGGATATTAGTTGCCGAGAACAGGTTACCTACATTGTCTGACAGGTAATCAACAAGAGTCTCCAAAAAATCAACATTTCGAATACCCTCGCGGCTCACAACATCTTTGAGTAGAATTGTTGAATAAACATTCTTCAGATATTCAAAAGCCATTTCGTCATTGAGTGTCAAGCGTGAAAGAAAGGGTAATCCGCCATAAGTGAGAAATAGCTTTAAAGAATTATCCTCATCTGGCAGGGAATGGAAATACAAGAATTCGGTATAACTTAAGCTATGAATCCGAAATTCGATATAACGTCCTGAAAGATAAGTTGATAATTCACTCGACAGCATTTTCGCGTTACTCCCGGTGCAGAAGATATCACAACTTTCAGCCGACTGTAAGCTCCTTAAAACATGCTCAAAACCATTGATATCCTGAATCTCATCGATAAAGAGATAATTTTCTTTCCCTGATTCAATTTTATCTTTAAGATAGGGAAATAGCTCTGCTTCACCTCTTATAAAACGAAATTCCTCCTGCTCCTTATTGATATAAATAATATTGGCATTCGGATTATCATTCTTAATTTCCTGCATTAGTTGCAAAAGAATATAGCTTTTCCCTACCCGTCGCTGACCTGTAATCACTTTTATAATTCCTTTCCCGATAAAAGATTTGATGCGATTACTATACCAGGATCTGTTTAATAATTCCATATTTTATACTTTACAAACCGTACAAATATACCACATTTATTAAGTATATACTCCAAAATAAAGATTCCATCAACTCATGAATGCTATAACGTACATTAAAACCTGCGAAAATGTTAGTAATTAGTTCGGCGGAATTACGAAAAAATATGAAAAAACACCTCGCCCTGGCCAAAGATGAAACGGTGGCATGTATTTTTCACTATTTATTCAGTCAACGGAGAGGATGTTTATCTGGTGCAATACCTCAGTAATAACGATGTTATTTCTAAATATTTGTAACCTGCCAAATAGCAAAAAACCATCGCAGTTTCCGGCAAAGGGGGCGAAAAAAAAACCGAACCCTTACTATAATATTGCAAAACCTCTTGCTGTTTAAGGCCAGGAAATGGCCTGAATAAACTACCAATCAAACTCTTAGGGCTATTCGCTGCAATGTTTTATGCAGTGCCATTACTTCAGATTCAGGAGCGGGGAATTATAAATTCCATGTCAGGTACCTCCGGATGAAATATCCGGGGGAGCGGGGTTCATTAATCACTATCCCGATTTTATCATACAGGCCAAAAGTGGCAAAACCATTTTGCTTGAAACCCAAGGCGACCACCCGGATGCTGAACAAAAAATTAAACCCGGCGATCTCTGGGAAAGCAAAGCCGGTAATGATTTGCGTTGCCTTATGTTTTGTGAACGACTTACAGTTGATGGTGCCGATTAGCTGGAAGACTTTTTAAATCTTATCAGGGATATTAAAAATAAGTCGTTAAGTTTGATGGACTATTTGCGGTTTGTGATGATTTAAAAAAGAAAGGATCATCAGATCACAAGTTATCACATACTTGGTTTATCCAATAACCTTAATCGATTATATTTCAGCGCTATACTTGGTTTTTTTGAAATTTGAACAATACCAAAATCACCTCAATTGGATTGGAAAGCAACATTTCATGATGCTTATTTGGATTGGATTACTAAATATATTTAACTATTTTTACCCCATAAATCTAAATGAGTATGGAAAGATTTGTGTTTTCAAACTTAATTTTATGGGTAGAAATACAAAGACGCAAACCGTTGTTATTGCGAGGTGCAAGGCAGGTAGGCAAAACCTGGCTGGTTGAAAAACTTGCCCGTGACAAATTTGAATTCTATTTGAAAATTGATTTTGAAGAAAATTCCGAATTGGTTTCATTATTCAGCGGTGATTTAAATCCTCAAAAAATATGTTCTGATCTGGAACTAAGAACAGGCATCGATATTATTGCTGGTAAAACATTGCTTTTTTTTGATGAAATTCAGATTTGTCCAAGAGCGATTATGGCGCTTCGTTATTTTTATGAAAAGATGCCTGACTTGCACGTTATTGCTGCCGGTTCGCTTTTGGAATTTGCTTTTAGTGAAATTTCGTTTCCCGTTGGGCGCATTCAATCGATGGAGGTTCATCCCATGAATTTCTCTGAATTTTTGCTTGCATCAAATTACAGAAAAGCCGCAGAAATTTGCAACAATAAGATCTCTGAGGTGTCAGCATCCATTCATGAATTTTTGCTGGAACAGCTCCGGATTTACTGGTTGGTGGGCGGAATGCCTGAATGTATAAATGAATATGTAAATACAAAGTCGCTTAAAAAAACCGCAGAAGTTCAGGATGAAATTTGTGAAACTTACCGGTTAGATTTTAATAAATACAAACCAAAGACAGATATAAATTGTCTTAATACTGTTTTTTCAACAATTGCAGCCAATGTTGGAAAACAAATAAAATATACTGGCTTAGCAGTTGACTTCACAATTCCTACGATTAAAAAAGCTTATGAAAGTATACTATTGGCTCGTATAGCTAAAAAAGTTAAATCATTAAGCAACATCGGAATTCCGTTGGATGTTTATGCTTCTGACAAAAAATTCAAGAACATTTTTCTTGATATTGGCTTGATGAACAGAGTGATGGGAATTGACTACAATGAAGCGTTGTCCCATAAAAATTTATTGGCAATTTATCGGGGACAACTTGCCGAACAATTTGTTGGTCAGGAGTTTGCTACAGCTACCGACAACCAGCTTTATTACTGGGCGCGTGATGCCAAAAACAGCAATGCTGAAATTGATTATTTAATGATTTTTGAAGGAATGATTTATCCGGTTGAGGTTAAGGATGGACCTTCGGGGAAACTTCGAAGTTTGCACCTCTACCGCGAAACCTACCAACCTTCCTGGTCATTTGTTTTTCATGCCGGTCAGACAGGCGTATTGGAAAATGAAAGAATTGTCTTCCTACCTATCTATTTTGCAGGTGCTTTGGCTCAATTCGGAATCAACTTTGGCAGTTTTAATAAAACATCAGTTTGATTTCTGGTATGGGCTTTAATATTTAAAACATATCAATGAAAATGTGCCTGTAATAAATCAGCACCATCCGCGGTCATGTTTTATGCAAAGCCATTACTTCAGATTCAGGAGCGGGGAACTGCAAATTCCCTGTTTGTTACCCCATAGTGCAAATTCAGGGAGTTGGAATTTTTGATGTCCTGTTTTATTGTTTAATCCCGGATAAATTACACCAGTTAATAACACCCATATAAATTCTCCAAGGTGTTTTCAGGCGATTCAGGATGCGGGCGCCAGTCAAAACCGCCTTGGGCTTTCTATTCCCGTTTAAAGCCTTCACGGCAAGCACAACGTGACCAGAATTCGGGTTCTTAAGTTAGATACGCACCTAATTAGTACGATAATAGGGAATACCGCAAATCTTAGAACAATACTAAGTAATTTTTCATTCACAACTCTGACAAAGCCAAAAAGTCTAAAAAAAAAGCCATCTCAGTAATAAAAACTGAGGTGACTTCTTTTTAGTTTTTTGTTTTAAATATTATCCAAATTCCTGCGTTGGATAGTTGCTTTTTATCGTTTCATCTTATTGGCAGTCAACAAAATAAGACTAATTCCCCAATTTGATTACGGTTACCGAAAAAGGACTGAGTTTGATGGTATTTCCTGCTAATTGAACTTTTGCCGGAGGATTTTCGCGCGTTGACACATCAACATAACTTGACCAACCATTTTTAACATCGACAGGCAATTGAAGTTGGACTTCATCATCCTTCTTATTAATCAACAGAATTTTCTTACCTTCTTTTGTGACAAAGCCTTGCGCTGCAACATTAGAGGCAATTGTTGTTGTACTTACCAGTTTATCGCCAGGCCCAAAGTTATCTTTAAGAAGTTTCAGAACCCAGAATCTTGCATTTGGTTTTCCATTTTGCCAGTTCATCATACTTACATCCGGAAATTGAGTAGGATAACCTACCAATTGAGACTCTCCCGCCGCATCTATTCCAATCTTTGTTAATTCAAGAAAAATATGAGCATACATGGCTCCTGCTAAATTCCAGTAATTATCTGGAATAGGTCCTGAGACTTCCGGAGAGCGCATGATAACTCCAATTTCATTAATTGTTGTAAAGGTATTCGGGGCAAGGCGCTTTCGGATGTTCTCAATGAAGCGTACTTTATCCAAAAATGCATCAGCCTTTTCGAAAAATGTGTATTGATAAAATTTGAGTGGTTGTTCTTCAAGTGAAGGAGAGGAATAATGATGGTAGGAAATACCTTCTAACTTTATGCCGGGCTTATGATTTTTCTGATTCAGAAAATATTCAAAATATTCCGGATTAATCGTTTGGGCAAGTGACAAACCGATAAATTTCGTTTCCGGAGAAACCTTTTTCATTTCAGTAACAATGACATCATACATTTTCGTGTATAGCTGAGGTGAGATGTTATGCTCAAGATCAGGTTCATTAAGAACCTCCCAAAAGGGGATCTTATAATAGTGGCCTGACTTGTGAAATTTACCTAATTCATCGGTGAAACCTCCTTTAACATACCAGCTCAAAAGTCTGGAAAAGTAAGTGGATACCTCTTTCATGGCTGTATCTCTGAGCTGAGTTCCCTGATTGTAAGTCCAACAGGTTTTATATGCATCTGCAGGATATTTTACAACCGAATCAGTCTTCCACATCCATGCTGGTGTTGTGCTAAAATTGATTACTACCGTGTGCCCCTCAGTAGCTCTCATAAAAGCCTGCATGGTACTATCCAGATAAGTAAAATTCCATGAGGTTTTGTCCTTCGTAGGTGGTTCAAGTTCTGCCACCGCCATTTTAGGATAAGGAAACCATGGAACGTACCGCACATAATCAGCTCCCAATTCTTTCAGTGCTTTAAAAGTGGCCACATGAATGGATGAACCGGGTCGCACCATCGGGTTTTCGACTAGCTGTAATGTAGGTTTGGTTTTAGACGTGCTTATTGTCTTGTTCCAATCGATCGAAACTTTATTCTGTGCATTAATATTTAACCCTGACAATAAGGCAATTAGGCAAAATGTTGCAATCCTTACCGAATTTAAAATGATTCTTTTCATAACTGATAAATGAAATGTGTTTTAATTTTTTATCCAAGATAAACAAATTAAGAGTCAGCAAGTAAAACTGATTACTTAAATAGGTATGGAATCAATTTATTGATGGTTGCAAAACCCGGAACATGATAGCCCAAGTCAATTAGAAACAAGGGCTATCAAGTTAATTGGTTTTGAGTTATTTAATTATAACCCTGGTTTTGAGTAAGAGCTTTATTGATTAATATTTCATTAGCCGGAATAGGGAAAAGGGCTTCATATGATTCAAATTTATAATCGCCGGCAGAAAATGGGATTCCTCCCCTGTCTGTTGAAGGATGAGCTCTTTCAAAATCACCATTTGCATTTAAAAATGATGCCAGTTCAGTTGAACTCATCGTCCGTTTTAATTGATACCATCGGTCGTTCTCGAATGCCAGTTCTATTCTCCGTTCATGCAAAACTGCAGTGTGGAATAAATCCTTCCCCAGCCCATCCAATGCCTTCAGTCCAGCCCGAACGCGTATTTGATTGAGATAACCTAATGCCTCTCCTGTTGGACCTGATTGCTCATTGATCGCTTCTGAGAGCATGAGCAGGACATCTGCATACCTTATGACCGGCCAGTTGTCTCCCTGACGACCTTTAATTGTATAGGAATCAGGATGGTAGTATTTACTTACAAATGGAACAGCGACCCATACCCCTTGCAAATTCGTATATCCCTCTTTTAAAGAAACTGCTTTGCGCAGGTCACCTGTTTCATAAGCGCCTATAATATCCAGTGTTGGGATATTCCAACCTCCACCATTCGCATTTGAAAATTTAATAACAGCACCATACGATTCCCTGGGATAAAAAGTATCCAGAAATCCGCTCCACTCCCCGATCTCACTATCAGCCTGAAATTGAACTTCGAAAACAGATTCTGCATTGTTTTTTTTGGCAGGATCGAATACATCCGCATAATTTGCCATCAAACTGTATCCCAAAGTGATGACTTGTTTTAGTGAAGTCACTGCATCTGTATATTTCTTTTGGGTCAGGTATACTTTTCCAAGCAACGATAAGGCGGCACCTTTACTGATTCTGCCAATATCAGAGGCGCCTATAGCTGAAGGAACAGGAAGTGACGAAACTGCAAAAGTCAAATCACTTTCAATCAATTTATAAACATCAGCTGCAGGGGATCTTGAAAAAGTATATGCCGCAGCGGGAGAATTAATTGGTTCGGTGACAATAATGACATCCCCAAAACCCTGGACTAGTTGAAAGTAATAAAAGGCTCTGAAAAATTTCAGCTGTCCTTCAAAATTGGATCTTGCAGCATCAGTCATTTCTGCCCCCGGAAGTTTTGATAATATCGTGTTAATATTCCCTAACCCGGTGTATAATAAATTGTACCATTGAGTGATTCTATTCGTTGAGGAATTGATTTGCCAATATTCAATAGCTTCCAAATCCGGCCCTTGCCCTCTGTCTCCAATATTAAAATGAAGGGTGGTATTGTCAGAAATGTACTCAGTATAGATCCACTGGATCCTTACAAGATCTTGCATTTGGGAATATATGCCATTAACAGCTTGTTCCATCTGCTTTTCCGTTTTATAAAAATTTCCTGCATTAAGTTGGGTCGGATCATATTTTTCAAGAAAGGTTTTTCCGCAAGACGTAAATGTCAACCCTAATGCAATGACTACTATTTTAAAAATATATTTCATTTCCAATATTATTAAGGTTATTAAAATTTAATATTTGCTCCAATTGATAACGTTCTTGGAACAGGATACGCTTCATCATCTCTTCCAGGACTTGTAGTATTATCCCCTGTACTAATATCTGGGTTATTTCCTGGATATTTAGTAACCAACAATAGATTATTCGCACTGAAATAGAATCGGGTGCCCTTTAAAATTTTAGTTGACTTAGGCAAAGTATAACCAATTGTAACAGATTTGACCCACATGTGACTTGCATCATAAACATATCGTGAATTTGATTCGCGTTCCCACTTCCATGTATTGGAAGTTGCACCTACTCCGTCACCTGGTTGTGCAGCTGACCGAAATCTGTTTACTCCTGATTGTAAAATATTGAAAACTCCATCCATATTCATAACAGTTTTTTCAATATCCCGCTCAATATCATACTTCATAGCACCAGTCAACAAGATACTTAGATCAAAACTCTTATAATCTCCTCCGACTGTCAGGCCCCAATTGTACTTCGGCCATGGATTTCCGATTTCAACCATATCCTTTGTATCATAGGACACTTTACCATCATGATTTGCATCCAAATACTTGTAAACTCCGGGAATAGCGCCATCCTGAGTAGGTGAATTAGCGACTTCCTGATCAGTTTTGAAAATTCCCAGAACTTTAAAGCCGGTAATCATACCAATTGGCCTTCCCACTTTAGAACGATTGTAAACGCCATAAAAACTACCAGTCCATAATTCATCGTTTTGCCCATCAATAGCAAGCACTTTGTTTCGGTTAAAGGAGATATTCAGGTTACCTCGGAAATTCAGATCATTATTAATCTTAGTTTTATAATTCACAGCAAACTCTAGCCCGCCATTTTGCACTTTCCCAATATTGGTAAAGGTATTGTTAAAACCAGTTATAACTGGTATGCTTACAGGCAACAACATATTGGTAGTTATCTTCTTGTAATATTCAGCGGTGAAATTTAACTTATTTTGAAAGAGAGATAAATCCATCCCAAGGTCAAGTTGGGTTGACTGTTCCCAGCCAATGTTATTGTTGACAAACGAGTTTAAAACAACACCAGGAGCAAATTTGTCGCCAAGAATATATCCTGACGCAGACAAACTTGATGAATTCTTGTATTCTCCAATACTATTATTCCCTGTTACTCCGTAACTGCTCCTTAATTTCAGATCCGCTAACCAGGAATATTTTGGCATAAAGGACTCCTCCGAAAGTCTCCAGCCTACTGATACAGCAGGAAAATCGCCCCATTTATTGTTTGAACCAAACCTGGAACTCCCCTCACGACGCAATGAAGCGGCCAATAAATATTTGTTCTGGTAACTATAGTTTAGTCTTGTAAAATAGGCTAACGTACTCCAGCTTGTTTCACTGGAAGTGGTTTTTGTATTTTCCGCCTGCTGCAAAAACCTTATTTGATCATTAGGGAATTTCGTTCCATAACCATAAATCTGTCTCCAGGTTGACTCCTCAGCGCTGTATCCGATCATCCCCTCAAACTGATGTTTACCAATTGTTTTGGCATAAGTAAGAAGCTGATCGGCAGAGGTCGTAATTGTTTCGTTATACCATTCTTCCAGATATGCATCCTGCGGTGGAGGGTTATTAAATCCGCCTCCGGCCAAAGTGGAAGGTTTGAAATCATTTCTGCGGAGATTTCCTAATGAGGCATTAAATGAGGTCTTAAATTTGAAATCCTTTAAAAAAGATACTTCTACAAATCCATTGGTTGTAACATTATTTTCATAACTTTTTTGTACATATTCGTGCAACATCTGGACAGGATTCATGCTGCCAAAAACGCCATCGTGGCCCCCAACATAACTATTGAAGGAACCATCCTGGTTGTATACCGGGCTTCTTGGATCCGCCCATAAAGCCATCCCCACAATGGCATCCCTTCCATTTGTATTTGCAATTTTACCACCTGAGCGTGATCCAACAAGATTAAATCCTGTTGTGATGTAATCATTGAATTTTCCAATGACATTAGCCCTTAATGTATACCGTTGAAAGTTCGTTTCAATTAATGCACCATCCTGATTTAAATAACCTAAGGAAACAAGCGATTTAATTTTTCCTTTTCCTGAGGCCAGAGTTACATTATAATCCTGAAAGGGTGCATTTTGATTCAAAATTTTATTAAGCCAGTTTGTTGAATATTTAGTTTGTTCAGGATTTCTGATCCCAATCGGAACTTCATCATTTGTTGGCTCCCTGTGTTCAAAATATCTTTTCTTATCCATCCAACTTTCCTTCAGAAAGGTTCCAAATTCGACACCATTCATCATTTTCAATCTTCTGGAATCGGGCAAATTTTGTATTCCTCGATTTACGGTGGCTGTTAATGTCAACTCATTTTCTTTGGCATTTTTGGTTGTAATAAGTACTACTCCATTAGAACCTCTGGCGCCATATATAGCCGTTGAAGCAGCATCTTTCAGTATTGATATGCTTTCGATATCATTAGGGTTCAGATTCTGACCTATTGAATTGCCCACTGCAAATCCGTCAATTACATAAAGAGGCTCGCTACCAGCACCTAAAGATCCAACTCCTCTGATTGTTATATTCATTTGCTCACCAGGCGTACCAGAATTTTGTTTTACAACAACACCGGCAGCTTGTCCCTCCAGCATGCGGGAAGCATTTGAAGTAGGAATATCTCCTGCACCTCTAACGTCAACAATCGATATAGCAGAAGTTATATCTTTCTTCCGTTGCGTCCCATATCCAATGGCAACAATCTCTTCAAGTCCGGTGCTCCCTTCCTGCAAAGTAATATTAATCGTTGTTTTAGTCCCAATGATTATCTCCTGCGATTTCATCCCTACAAAAGAGAAAACAAGAACTGTTGCATTTGCAGGCACGGACAATGAGAAATTTCCTTCATTATCGGTGGTGATACCGGTTGTCGTTCCTTTTAAAACAACCGATGCCCCGGGTAATGAAGTTCCCGTTTGATCGGTTACTTTACCGGTGATTGTTCGACCCTGCTGCTCACTCATAAACGGTTCCATCTCATTTTTATCATATAAAGCAATCTGGCGACCCAGAACTTTATATTTTATGGAACTATTTGAGAGTACCTTATCGAGGATATCGGTGACCGTTTTTTGATTCACCTCAACAGAAACAGTCGAATTGACATCGACCTTTTCGTTGTAAAAGAACTTAAATTCGCTCTGGTCTTCGATGACCCGAAGCACATTGAGCAGTGTCGAGTTATTCTCCGTAATTGTCAGTTTAGTGGTCTGCGAGTAGGTTTCAGCAGACAAACAGCTTAGTATCGAAGCTGTTAAAAATAGAATAGTTAGTTTCATTTTTCTAAAAAATTGATAAAATAATGGCGGGTTGCCATGTTTTCGTAGCAATTTATTCATAACTTTGTACTTGGTTTAAATGATAAGTATTTTTTAAATCGAATCTGGTTTAAAGGTGGAAATGGCTGTTTCCACCTTTACTTTTGTAAATTTGGCTGTTTGGTTTTCTCCATAGTTAAAAAATTTAGTTAATAATTTGGTTATCTGATCCTTAAAACAGGGTTTTTACCTCCCAGATATTTTAAAAATCCTTGAGTTTTTATCAAAAGTTGATCGGATAGGTGTTGTCGTATTGATCAGTTCGAGAACCTCGCTGAAACTTTCCATCTCAATCGTTCCGGTATATCCCAGCCTTTTCAGCCGATCTCCATTTAATTCAATTTTTACATTATACCATCGCTCCAGCTCCCTGGCCACATTGGCAAAGGGCTCTTTTACAAAGATCAGCTTCCCTTCTCTCCACGAGGTTATCAAATCGGTGTTTACTACCTGGGTCGTAAACTTATTTTCACTTGTTATAATGGACTGCTGACCAGCCTCTAAGATCGCTATCTGGTTGGTTCTGTCACTGACTTTCACTGATCCTTCCACCAGCGTTGTTACAAAGTTCTCGTTCTCGTAGGCTCTTACATCAAAAGAGGTACCCTTTACTTCCACCTGACCATAAGAGGTTTTCACAATAAAGGGTTTGCCATCTTTCACGACATGAAAATAGGCCTCTCCGGTAAGCTCCACGCTCCTCTCTGCTCCATATTGGTGGGGAAATGAGATTGCAGAACCCGAATTAAGCCAAACCTCCGAACCGTCGGGAAGTTTAAAACTTGTCCGGGCGCCATAAGGGGTTTTAACCGTTTCTATGGTTGCAATTTCAGCTTGTTTCTGTGGTTTGAAGTAAAAGTAAGATGTAGAAATGATTAATCCGATTATTAATACAGCCGCAACTTTTAAAAGGTTACTGTACAATCTATACCTTAGGACTGACTTTCTCGATTCTTCGAGCGCAATACGGTGGTGAATCTTATCGAGCAGCTGATTGTTCTCTTTATTTTCAATCGCGGCGCTTAAGGTCTCTTTCCAGAATTTAAGGAGCTCCAAAGACACTTTGTTCCCGGATTCCGCTGCACATAATTCTTCCAAAACCGCGGAAAACTCCTCCGGATTGGCTGTGCCATTTAAATATTTGGTGAATTGTTTTTCCATGTTATACAGGTAATACACTAAATCGTAAGGTATCCCCTGTTCAAGAGGGGGAAAATTATAAGAAAAGATAACAATAGAGCAGGGAGATGATTCCAACTTCTTTCATCGAGCTCTTTATCTGTCTGATTGCGTGGGTAATATGATCTTCAACTGTTTTTTCGGAAATATTCAGTTGTTGCGCTATTTCCTTGTTGGATAATCCTTCGTTACGGCTTAGAACAAAAACCCGCTGCCTTTTTTCGGGAAGATTCGCTACAATCTTGTCTATCCCGGCTTTGATCTCTTCATATTCAAGCGGCAATGAATTCTGATACTCTTCGGCAACGGCATGCTGAAAAAGCTGATCCTTGAAGGTGTGATCACGGAGGTTACTGCGGATTAAGTTTAGAACCTCATTTTTTGTAATCGTATAAATATAAGCATTAAAGGTTTCGTGGTTCACAATCTTCTGCCTGTTTAACCAAATCTTGACAAACACCTCCTGCAAGATGTCATCAATCCCATTTTCAATCTTAAGAATGGACTTTGAGAAATGATATAACCGCGGATAATAATAGGCAAACAGATCATCAACAGCTGACTTATCCTCATTTTTCAGCCGTCTGATTATCTGTTCGGTATCACTAAAGGTAAGTACCTTTTTTTTTTCCATCAAGAGTGCAAGTGTTGGCTTAGACGTTACTATTTTGATCGGGATAGTTGATCAAAGGTAATTAATTCTTATGAATTTGCAATTTGGAATCAGGAATCTCTTACTCGGGGTTAAGGTTGTCACAAGTTAACAGAATAAAATTGTTGTGAATCCTGTTTATGCTGCATAAATTCCTATCTTTTTAATTTTGCTTATTTCGGCTTGTTTATTCTTTAATACCTCTTCTAATAGTATCTCTCCCGGATGTACATTTGCTAAAGTTTCCATAATTAGGTCCATATTGATTCCGTATCCTTATCTCCAAAAGTTAAAAACATACTTATGACAAAGATAAGTTTGTTTCCCCAATTGTAAAAAAGCTCATTCAAAATATTCAGATATCAGGAACATTACTAAACTTCAGCGGTTTTTACTAAGATACCAGATTTTACTTTCGTAGTCTCACAGAATACAATATTGTTTGATTCTATCAAACAATATTGTATCTTTGCATCAAACAAGATTGATTGTCATGATACTTGAAAGCGTAATTGCCCGTGTAATTGAGCAACAAAAGAGCCGTTTAATGATAAAAGACAGCGGACTGAAACGTGAACTTATTCCCGCAACGCAAAGCTTATCGTCTCATGCATTAATTATCTCAGGTGTCAGACGCTGTGGGAAAAGCACCCTTTTGATGCAAATGATGAAAGAAATGGAGAAAGACACCGTCTTATATCTTAACTTCGAGTCTCCGCAACTTTATGAATTTGCACTTCACGATTTTACCCGTCTGGATAACCTGATATCACAAACTGGAATTGGCACTCTTTTTTTTGACGAATTGCAATTAGTTGAAGGATGGGAAATGTATGTCAGGCAAAAGCTTGACGAAGGTTTTAAGGTAATCATTACCGGATCAAACGCATCTTTATTAAGCAAAGAGTTAGGAACACGACTTACCGGCCGCCATATTACACAGGAACTTTTCCCTTTCTCATACTCTGAATTTCTCAAATTCAAGGCATTAGAGCCTTCTTCTGAGAGTTTGAAATTTTATTTGGCTATGGGTGGTTTCCCTGAATATCTGAAGACAGGAGATCAGGAACAACTTATGACACTTTTCGATGACGTGCTTATTCGGGATATTGTTACCCGTTATGGG
>CAIVCR010000031.1 GCA_903904515.1 uncultured Bacteroidia bacterium | reverse complement strand
GAAAGATCCGGAAACCAAGCTTGTACATTTTATCGGGAAAGATAATATCGTGTTTCATTGCATCATCTTTCCGGTAGTTTTAAAAGCTGAGGGTTCGTATATTCTGCCGGAAAATGTTCCCGCCAATGAGTTCCTCAACCTGGAAGGGGACAAAATTTCAACATCCCGAAACTGGGCTGTCTGGCTTCACGAATATCTTGAAGATTTTCCGGGTAAGGAAGATGTCCTCAAATATACCCTAACGGCCAACGCACCCGAAACAAAAGATAACGATTTTACCTGGAAAGATTTCCAGACCAGAAACAATAGTGAGTTGGTTGCCATTTTTGGAAATTTTGTAAACAGAGCTCTGGTACTCACAGACAAGTACTATAATGGTGAAGTTCCGGCAGCAGGTGAGCTAACTGAATATGACGAGAATACCCTGGCCGGAATATTAACCCTAAAAACGGAGGTTGAGAAATCGATTGAAACCTACCATTTTCGCGAAGCGCTGAAAAATGCAATGGATATGGCACGGCTGGGGAATAAATACCTTGCAGATATGGAGCCCTGGAAGGTGGTAAAAACAGATCCTGAGCGTGTTAAAACCATCATGAATACAGCGCTTCAAATTACGGCAAACCTTACGATCGTCTTTGAACCCTTTCTGCCGTTTACTACCGCGAAGCTTCGCGGGTTCATGAACCTTGAAAAACTGGCATGGAGTGAACTGGGTCGCACAAATCTGATGGCTGCTGGCCATAAGATAAATACCCCTGAACTCCTTTTTGAAAAAATTGAAGATGAAGCCATTCAGGCCCAGGTGGATAAACTGCTGGAGACAAAAAAAATAAATGAACTGGAACAGGCAACACTAAATCCGGCAAAGGGAAATATTGAATATGAAGATTTTGCAAAATTAGATATCCGCATCGGAACGATTATCGCTGCTGAAAAAGTTGCTAAAACCAAGAAACTGCTCAAGCTCACTATTGATACAGGAATCGATAAACGTACGGTAGTATCCGGGATTGCAGAGTATTTTGAACCTGAAAAAATAATTGGACAGCAAGTTTCAATCCTTGTGAACCTGGCTCCCAAAGTACTCAAGGGGATAGAATCACAGGGGATGATCCTTATGGCCGAAAATTCAGATGGATCGCTGGTCTTTGTAAATCCTGCTACAAAAACCAAAGAGGGCTCCGAAGTGAGATAAATCCTCTCTTCTTAATGCATTTAAGTAATAAGAATAATATAATGTCGTAAATAATATTTTCCTCTATTTACCTCTCCCAACCCAGACCTCTCCCAACCCAGACCTCCCCCAACCCCTCCAGAGGAGGGGAGAAGGAGGGGAGTAAGGCACTGATTGCTGGCCAAAAGTCTCCCCTTTGGGGAGATTTAGAGGGGTCAAAAAGGAGAAAACTGGAATTTTAGGTAGTACATTATATTTTTTCTATTACTCAAAAGATCAGATTAAAAGTATAATTGTTTTTATTCTGTTTTCTACCACTATTTAATCCCTGACGGGATTATAAATCTAATCTTAAGCAATCTTTTAATTCCAAACCATAAAAAAAGCCGCAGAAATTAATCTGCGGCTTTTTAATACTGTTTTGAAACGGCTTATTTCTTAACTGGAGCAGCAACTTTTTTAGCTGATTTTTTTGCTTTTGCTGGAGCAGCTGGAGCTTTTGCTTTTTCAGGAGCCTTAGCTACTTTTTCAGTTTTAGCAGGAGCTTTTTTAACTTCTTTCTTTTTGTCCTGCGCGCTAACAGAAATCAAACCTAAAACAAATACAAAGCTTAATAAGAGTACTAACTTTTTCATAATTGAGAATTTTAAATTGAATTTTAAATATTGTTTACGGATCAAATGTAGAATCCCAACTATGAAGGAATCGTGAAGAATTAAACCAACGCACTAGAATTAACATTTTTTAACGAAAATTGAATTCTGAATGTAGATCCCTCCCCTTTGACCGATTGCACTTCAATCGAGCCATTATGGTAGTTCGCAATACTGCTTACAATGGAGAGTCCCAAGCCATAACCTTCGCCGGAGTTTGGATCGGCTCGTTTAAAACGATTAAAAATAGTTGAAATCTGATCCTGATCAATTCCTATTCCATTATCAATCACCTCTATACAAAATTTGCTCCCCGTTTCAAAGCAAGCTATCCGAATCTTTCCACCCTCTATGTTGTATTTGATTGCATTTGAAACAAGATTGAACATCAGGATATAAAACAGCGATTTATTAACATTAGACAGTGTATCATTGGGATGGATCAGGTTCTCGATGGTGATATTTTTCATCTCTGCCCGGTCCTCAATATTGAGAATAATCTCATCGACAAGTTCTCTGACCTTAATCGTGTCAGTTTTTGCGAACTGATCATTTTCGATTCGTGCAATCAAAAGGAGTGCTTTAATAATTTGCTGCAACCTGTTCAGGTTATTCTGCTGATCCAACACGCTTGCCACAAAATGTTCAGGCAGATTGCCAGAGACCAGCAGATTTTCGAGCTTGCTTTGCATTATGGAGATGGGTGTAAAAAGTTCATGAGAAACATCAGCGGTAAATTTCTGCTGGTTTTTCAGAATTGTTGTCACCTTATGCATTAGCTCATTCAGCGCATTATTCAAATAGACAAAATCGGAGGTTGTGCTGTTAAGTTCTGAAAAATCAAACGTTTCAGGATTAGTGATCGTTTTTAATTTTGTAAGAATCATCTTATTAAGAGGATTAAGCAGGTATTTATTGATACCAACGTCAAACATAATCGTAATCATGAGAACGATTAAAATTACAGTGATGGAGATATTTTTCATCATTTTATTCAGCGAGTAAATCAGCTGAATATTTTTCCCAATCTCGAGCATATAGTGCTGATTATCTATTTGAAAGCTGTAGTTAAGGATACGAAAATCAAAATCATCACCTTCAATTTCACGTGCTTCATCCGAAAATTCAAGCTTCCCTGAGCTTTTCTGCGGATCAAGATCGATTGTGATATACTCGTCCTTGAGCATGTTATAACTGGCGTATACACTGTCCCGTTCGATATTCAGGAACGAATTGATCCCGATCTTATCGACAATTGCCAGGGTTTTATCTTTCATCTTAATCAGGTCCCGGTCGGTATGGCGTATTGCCTGCCTGTCGATTACCTGTTGCATCAGCATAAATAAGATGAAAAAGATAATGATCTTGGAAAGAGCTCCAATTAAGGCCAGTTTTAGTTCAAGTCTCATTTTAATAGTGTATCTAATTATTATTCAATCATTTAAAATAACCCCACCGGATTAGGAATATGGTTATATTAAAATCATCAGAGGATCTGTTGTCAAAGGTAATCTTCTGATTAAGCATGTATAAAAATACGATAAGGATCTTACAATAATTGTGAGATCTCATTTTTTTCATGTAGGTTTGATGAGTCAAGTTTCCTAAAATTTTGAATGATGCATGTTTTAATTGTTGAGGATGAGATCCTGCTTGCCAATGAGGTGAGAAGCTATCTTGAAAAAGAGGGATTTTCGTGTGAAGAGGCACATACCGGCAAGATTGCATCAGATAAGCTCTTCTCTAACGCCTACGACCTGCTTCTCCTTGATTTGGGATTACCCGATTATGATGGAATCGACCTGCTAAAAGAATCGATTGCCAACAATAGTAATACTGCAGTAATTATATTATCGGCCAGAAGTGCCTTGGAGGATCGGATCAAGGGGCTTAACATTGGAGCTGATGACTATTTACCAAAGCCATTTTCGTTACTCGAACTAAAATCGCGCATTATGGCAGTGATGAGACGCAAACATGGGATCAGAGCAAATATCATACAGTTCAAAAACCTTGAAATCGACCTTGACAAACGAATCGTCTCTTCAGGTGGAAATGTGATCACCCTGACCCGAAAGGAGTACGATATTTTAAGCTTTCTTATCCTGAACAAGAACAGAGTGGTTACAAGGCTTCAGATTTCGGAACATATCTGGGGAGATATCATCGAGGAGAACTACAATTCCAATTATATCGATGTCCACATTAAAAATCTGCGGAAAAAGCTTTCCGAATATATCGAAGGTGAGTTTTTGGAGACGGTGAGGGGGATAGGTTTTCAATTTACAGAAACTCCTTAAGCTACGGGATTACGTTTACCGGAATAAGAGGTTCACATTTTCATACGGATTCAGCAGCCTTTTCCGATCAGTGCGCCTCATCCTGAAGAAATTTTCCGGAGATGTATTTAACCGGTAACCAGGCCGCCAGAAAACCAATCAACAGAACAGAGCAAAAAATAAGCAGGATATCGAGTGAGACTATTTTCATCGGATAGGCATCGATAATAAATGATCCGCCACCCTGAAGTTTAACAAACCCATAGGTGATTTGCGCCTGGCATATAGCAACCCCAATCACGGTACCGACCAAAGCTCCAAGAAGAGAAACGGACCAGCCTTCAAAAAGAAAAATATTACGGATCAGCAATTTATCGGCACCCATGCTCTGCAAAATTGAAATATCCTCCTTTTTGTCGATGATTAGCATGGTTAAAGAACCGACAATATTGAATGAGGCAATGATCAGAATAAGTATAAGAATAAGATACACCGCATACTTTTCCCCTTGCATGGTTTTATACAGGTAATCATGTTGCTGATATCGGTTTTTGACCATGAAACGGCTTCCAAGTTTAGCCGAAATTAACTCTTTAATCTTCCTGGCATCCGCACCGCTCCTTATTTTAAGCTCAACAGAATTTACCTTGCCTGCCATTTCAAACAATTTCCGGGCAAATTCAATAGGTACGATAATATATTTGGAATCAATCTCCTGCTGTACTGAGAATACACCTGACGGATAGATATAACCCTGGTTAAAGCTCCCCTCAATGGAGGATCCAGATTTTCTCCCTTTCTGAGGGACATAGATATTAATCGGATTCATCAGGTTAAGCCCAACAGAAAGGAAATAGGCAACCCCTTGTCCGAGAACAGCGTATTGTTTATCTTCCTCCCTGAGTAAAAATTTACCGTCAATAATCATTGAATCAAGTCCGGTTATCTGACTGTAATCATCGCTTACCCCCTTAATTGTGGCAAGAACCTGTCTGTTATCGTAACGGAGCAAGGCATTGTCTTCAACGACTTCGGAGAAAAACAACACATCTTTCATCTGGCGGATCTCATTAAACTTCTGATCTGTAGTTTCAAAGCTTTTACCCTCAACAAGAGTAATTTTCAGATCTGCATCAAACGAGGAGAAGAGCGATTTTATCAGACTGTCAAAACCATTGAAGCCCGATAATCCGATGATCAGTCCCATAGTTCCGATTGCCATTCCAGCTGCCGAAATTGCCGAGATGATATTGATCAGATTGGTTCTCTTTTTCGAGAAAAGGTACCTTTTTGCTATGTAAAAAGAGAGGTTCAAGCTGTTAGTTGATGATGAATCACTTTTTGTATGCCTTAACAATCAATCCAGTACCGGTTTTATGTCTGAAATAGAGGTCAATTGCATTAAAAATCGCGCAAAACGGAAAAGTAATCAGGTAATAAAATGGCAAAACGATATAAAACACTTTCGATTTACCCAACATCAGGATGGGATATTTCATCGATAATCTCCAGGATAGGGATCCAAATGTACCATAGGAATAACGGGCTTCGACTTCCGAGAAACCGGCCCGGTGCAATTTCTCCGTGATATCTCTTATACCATAGCCGTCGCGCACATGCTCCTCAATAAAGCCGTTCACCGAATCATGTTCATGTTCATGCGTGTCGGACCCCCCCTGATCGGAAGGGGTTGAGATCAACAGCATCCCATTGTTACGCAGCGATTTGTGAAAGTTGGAGAAAACCTGTTCGTCCTCTTCGATATGTTCCATCACATCCACCGAAAGTATCAGATCATAGCTATAAGGTTCGTTAAAGGTTGTCAGGTCAGCGTATTCAAAAACAACCTTTTCATGCCTTCCAATCAACGTAAAAAACCGGTTGCAGTCTTCGATTTGCTCCTCTTTCACATCTACACCCTTAATAATGGAATCACTGAAAATCTGGCTTAAACGGTATGTATACTGACCAAATCCCGACCCTGCATCAAGAATTCTGATATTACTTGATGATACAATCCTTTTCAGACGTTTAAGCTCTTTTCCAACATGCCATGCCCTCAAAAGCAACAAATCGAGCAATGAGTAAAATAATTTTCTTAAAAATGGGGTGCGGTTAAATACAGTTCCTAGCCGCCGTTTAATCGGATCGTACTCCATAACGAACTTTGCTTAGATATTAATTTGTCAGGTTATAGGGTTATGCTATTAATGCAGAAGCTTATCTATTTTCTCAATGTAATCAAGACTATCATCGAGGAAAAATTCAAGTTCAGGGACGTGCCGCAATTGAAAGCGGACAATATTTCCCAATTCACCTCTTAATTTTCCCTTGTGAAGTTTAATCCCGGCAAGGACCTCTTCTGCACCGGCTGAAGGAAATATGCTAAGGTAACATTTGGCCTGTGAAATATCGCGGGTAACCCTGACAATGGTTAGCGAGAGAATCCTCCCCTTTGCCAAAATCTGCGTATCACGTCGTAAAAGCTCACCTAACTCCTTCTGAATCAACCTTCCGATCTTATTTTGCCTTGTTGAATATTGTTCCATTTTAACTCGTATATGATGCAAATTTACATAAAATCAGGAGGTTTTGACCATTTTGATCATTATCTTTTCCGTTTAAACCCTATCTTTGACGTAAGCCGGGGTCTGAATATGCGGCACCTCTGATAATTGAATGAAAAATACCGAGCTAAAAGATTCACCCATCTATTCATTTCCACCGATAGCCGACTTCAAAAGTAAGCTGTTGATACTGGGGACTATTCCCGGGAAAGAATCGTTACGGAGGAACACCTATTATGCACATCCCCAAAACGCGTTCTGGAAAATTCTGTTTAACCTGTTTGACCACCCTTTTTCAACAAACATTCAAATCAGGGAGGACTTATTGATTAGCAATGGGATCGCACTGTGGGATGTACTGCAAACATGTACAAGGAGTTCAAGCCTCGATACCGACATCAAAAAGGAATACCCCAATGATTTAGTTCAGTTTCTCACCTCCCACCCCAATATATCGGAAATCTATTTCAACGGTAAGGGGGCAGCAGGCTATTTTAAAAAATATTTTCCTCAGATTAACCTTCCAAACCAGGTTATGCAGTCAACGAGCCCTGCCCATGCCGTCAAATGGGAATTGAAACTGGAAACATGGAAAACCATTATAAACAGCCGGTAAATAAATGCAGTTGTAATTAGTTTTTAATATCTTTGACTGAACGGAATAAATCAAAATTCAACAGATGAAAAAGAACGAGTTCAAACTAAAAACTTCGCAATTAAAGGAGATCGCCTTAAATCTCGGGGAAAAAATCAACAACGGTCTAAAGAATGACAACACCGAAGTAAAGAGTATCCCAACTTACATTCATCCCCTGTCAACCAGCGCTGAAGGTCAGGCTGTAGTTCTTGACTGGGGTGGAACAAATTATCGGGCAGCCGTAATCAATTTTGCTGAAGGTATTGCTACAATTACACCTGAAAAGGCGAGTGGCAGAGAACTTTCGGCAACCACCACCAAAGGCTTTTCACAGGATGACCTGTTAGCCGCACAATCAGAATTTGTCAATGAAATCGAACTTCCTGCAAAGGCCCCTATCGGCTATTGCTTTTCCTATCCTGCTGAGTGCTTACCGAATGGAGATGCGGAACTGATCAGATGGACAAAAGGGATGGATATTAAAGAGATGATTGGAAATCCCGTCGGAATACCGCTTCTCGATATCCTGAATAAAACCGGGAAAGCAGAATTTACCGGTATAAAGGTGATAAACGATACCGTTGCTTCTCTTTTTGCAGGATTAACCAATCCAAAATTCGATGCCTATATCGGTTTGATCGTTGGCACCGGTACCAATATGGCCGCTTTCGTTAACGCCGACAGAATTCCAAAAATTAACCCTGATCTCAACTGGGAAGGACTTACTCCGGTGAATCTTGAATCGGGAAATTTCAACCCTCCTCACCTGACCAAATATGATGATTCAGTCGATGAAAAATCTGGCAATAAAGGTTCTCAAAGGTTTGAAAAAGCAGTTTCCGGAATGTATATCGGACAAATCCTCAGAGAGTTCTTTCCTGAAGACGGATTCGATGAAACTACTGATGGGAAGGCACTTACTGACCTTATAAACGAATCTGACAAACATAAGAAAAAGCAGGTAAAAGTTGCAAAAGAGATTTATAAAAGATCAGCCAAATTAGTTGCTGCTTCACTGGCCGGATTGATTGATTTACTGGCGACACACGATAAAAAAATTAAGAAAGTCAGGATAACCGCTGAAGGTAGTTTATTCTGGAGTGAGGTTTTAGGTTGCAAAGACTATAATAAAGTGGTAAAAGCGACCTTAAAAGAGTTACTTGGCGATATGGGTCATAAAAAGATTAAAGTGAACATTGCGGAGATTGAAAGTGCAAATATGATCGGATCAGGAATTGCGGCACTTTCTTAATTAACTATCATATAATCTATTAAAGGGAAGCGGAAAAATCTGCTTCCCTTATTTTTTTATTAAAATCGATTAACTTTGCCCCCCTATGATCGACTTTTTTTACCATTACGGACTTTACGGACTTTTCCTTTCCGGGTTTCTTTCGGGCTCTATCTTCCCGTTTAATTCAGAAGCAGTGCTCTCCCTGATGATTTATTCGGGCTTCGATGTAGTAAGTTCCCTGACAGTCGCCACAGCAGGAAATACCTTGGGGGGTATTTCCATTTATTACCTGGGATACCTCGGGAAAATGGAGTGGATTGAAAAGTATGCAAAGGTGAAACCCGGGAAAATCCACGCGATTCTTCCAAAGCTAAAACGCTGGGGAGCCTTGATTGCGACTCTTTCCTTTGTTCCCATTATTGGCGATGTGCTTATCCTGGGGTTAGGATTCTTCCGCATCTCCCCCTTTTTTACCCTCATTTTCATGACAATTGGTAAGATTGCCCGCTACATTGCCGTAATCGGTCTTATGAAAATGGTCATGTAAACCTTACAACCTGAAATTTGTTAAATTTGATTTCAAATCCGAATTATGAGAATTGTTATTCAACGCGTATCAGAAGCTTCTGTAACTATTGAAGAAACCTTGAAATCCTCAATTAAACAAGGCCTTCTGGTTCTTGCAGGGTTCGAGAGTGATGATATGGGTGAAGATCTGGAATGGATCATTAAAAAGATTATTCAATTACGGATTTTTGATGACCAGAACGGGGTGATGAACCTTTCTGTAAAAGATATTGAAGGTGAAATTCTTGTGGTAAGTCAGTTCACACTTCATGCCAAAACAAAAAAAGGGAACCGTCCCTCCTATATCAATGCCGCTCCTCCCGAAATAGCGATACCGCTTTATCACCAGTTCGTGGAATCATTAACTGAAAATCTGGGTAAAGAGGTTCAAACAGGCACATTTGGAGCGATGATGATGGTTCAGCTGATCAATGACGGACCAGTTACACTAATTATGGATTCCAAAAACAAGGATTTATGAAGGAAGATATTACCATTAAGGAGGCCCAATCAGCCGTCGATGATTGGATCACCACCTATGGGGTTCGCTATTTTAGTGAGCTGACCAATATGGCTATCCTTACCGAGGAGGTGGGTGAAGTAGCCCGCGTGATTGCCCGAAAATATGGTGACCAATCCTTTAAAAAGCTGGAAGCCGAAAATAATCTGGGCGACGAACTGGCCGATGTGCTTTGGGTTCTGATTTGCCTGGCCAACCAGACAGGGGTTGACCTGACTGAAGCATTGCGAAAAAATATGGAGAAGAAAACCCAACGGGACGAGTTTCGCCATTTGAACAATGATAAACTATTCAGTTGAAAATTTGTTGTCCCCGTTTTAAACCTTTGTGCCCGTTGTGGTTAAACTATTTGATGAAATATTAGGATGAAATTACAATTTGAAACAATAAACCAGGATTTCCAGGATGGAGATGTAGAAAATGCAGTATCAGAGATTATTGAAAAATCGGAGGGGCTTAAGAGCCCCGAATGGTACAAGCTGGTCCTCTCCTGCATCGATCTGACAACCCTGAATTCAACCGACTCAGCTGCTCAGGGAGAAAATCTGGCTTTAAAAGTTTCCCGGTTTTCGGATAAATATCCTGGATTACCCAATGTGGCAGCAATCTGCGTCTACCCGACGATTGTTGAATCGGTTAAAAAATCACTTGAGGCGCAGGGGGTTAAGCTGGCTTCTGTTTCGGCAGGGTTCCCTTCCTCTCAGACTTTTTTGGACGTCAAAGTGCTTGAAACTATGATGGCTGTAGGAAAAGGGGCCGACGAAATCGATATTGTTCTCAACCTGGGGGATTTTCTTTCAGAAGATTACCTATCGGTGATAAGGGAAATATCAACGTTAAAAAAGTCGTGCGATAATGCCCATTTGAAAGTTATTCTGGAAACTGGCGCCTTGAAGAGTTATTCCAATATCTGGAAAGCCTCCTTACTGGCCATGGAGGGTGGTGCCGATTTTATTAAAACCTCAACCGGCAAACTGGAGCCAGCTGCAACGCCCCAAGCAGCGTGGGTGATGTGCCATGCCATTAAAAGCTTTTTCGAAAAAACCGGAGTCCGGGTAGGTTTTAAAGCGGCCGGTGGAATTGTTGAAACAGCCGATTCGCTGATTTATATTTCAATTGTGAAAGAGGTTCTTGGAGATGAATGGCTGAATAATAAGCTGTTCCGTATTGGTGCAAGCCGTCTGACAAATAACCTGCTCACTTCAATTACCGGAGAAAAAGTCAGCTATTTCTAAGATCTCAACTGACCCGTGAAATGATGTAATTGACATACTCGATAAGCGCGGTTTTTACTTCAGAATCGGGGTAACCCGATAACTGGTCAATCGCCTTTTCATTGTAACGAAGCATCGCCTCTTCAGCATATAAAAATCCGCCGTTCATCGCAACAAAATCGCGGACATGGCGCAGATCAGTGGCTGTTTTGGTCCGCTTACGCACAATTTTCAGAATACGCGATTTTTCGCTGCTCCCAACCTTGTTTAAAGCATGGATTAGCGGAAGGGTGATTTTCTTTTCATGAAGATCAATCCCGGTAGGTTTACCAACGAGGTTTGATTTCTGATAATCGAAAAGATCATCCTTGATCTGAAAAGCCATCCCGGCATATTCACCAAAAAGCCGCATCCGCTCAATGATTTCTGCATCAGCAGTTACAGAGCACGTTCCAACAGCAGCACTCGTGGCAAGCAAGGAAGCAGTTTTCTTTCGGATGATCTCAAAATAAACCTCCTCCGTAATATCAAGTTTCCGAGCTTTTTCAATCTGAAGAATCTCCCCTTCACTCATGTCTTTTACTGCAGTACTGATATGGCCCAATATATCGTAGTCTTTATGATCGATAGACCAGAGAAGCCCTTTTGCCAGAATAAAATCACCTACGAGCACCGCAATCTTGTTTTTCCAAACTGCATTCACCGAAAAAAAGCCACGGCGCTGGTAGGAATCGTCGACAACATCATCGTGTACAAGAGTCGCAGTGTGCAATAACTCGATGGTTAAAGCTGCGTGAAAGGTTCTTTCATTGAAGACTCCGTTTAATTTCGCAGTCAGAAATACCAGCATTGGACGCATTTGCTTCCCTTTACGACGCAGAAGATAATTGATAATATTACTTAGCAGCGGCAAATCACTCTTTGTCGCTTTCTGGAAGTATGGCTCAAAGTCTTTCAGCTCCTCCTGTATTGGGGCTATAATCTGCTCTTTGGATGACATGCTTAAATAATTGTGTACTTACTTTTTTTTTGCAACCGGCCAAAGGTAAGCATTAATTTTACTTCAACGTGTTAGAGGTTTCCCTCTTCAAATCACAAAATATAATTTAATTTTTCGTAGTTTTGAATCCTTCTAAATTAATTACTTATCATGAACCGATTGTTCCTGCTTGATGCTTATGCATTAATTTATCGCTCCTATTTTGCATTCATTAATGCGCCACGCGTCAATTCCAAAGGGCTCAACACCTCAACGATGCTGGGTTTTGTGAATACCCTTGAAGAGATACTCAAGAAAGAAAAGCCAACCCATATCGCGATCGCCTTCGATATGCACGGGCCCACTTTCCGGCATGATATGTTCCCCGAATACAAGGCTCACCGGGATGAGATGCCCGAAGATATCCGGAAAGCAATTCCTTACATCCGCAAGATTATCAAAGGTTACCATATCCCCATCCTCGAAAAAGAGGGATTTGAAGCCGATGATGTAATCGGGACACTGGCAAAAACGGCAGAAAGAGAAGGTTTCCAGGTTTTTATGGTGACTCCCGATAAGGATTATGCACAGCTGGTCTCTGAAAATATCTTTATGTACAAACCCAAAAGGTCTGGAAATGAGATGGAGATCCTGGGTGTGGAACAGGTGTGCGAGAATTTTCAGATCCAAAACCCCTTGCAGGTTATTGATGTGCTTGGATTGATGGGAGACTCCGCCGACAATATCCCGGGCTGCCCGGGGATAGGACCCAAAACTGCCATGAAACTGGTCAGTGAATTTGGGAGCGTCGAAGGGGTATATCAGAATATTGATAAATTGAAAGGAAAGCAGAAAGAGAGTCTGGAACAATTTGAAGAGCAGGTGCGTATGTCGCGGAAGCTGGCCGAAATCATCCTCGATGTTCCGGTTGAATTTAACCAGGAGGATTTACTCCTCTCGATTCCTGATTTCAATAAATTGCGTGAAATCTTTCTGGAACTTGAATTCAGAACACTCGCTGACAGGATTCTGCCGGCAACAAATAAAGTTGTTGAACCCCCACCTGCATTTGAACAGGGAACCCTTTTCAGTATGGGTGAGCAGACTCAAACCGAGACTCCGGGCGTTCATACCGACATCAGATCATCAAATCACAACTATAAACTCGTTGATTCGGAAGAAAAAATAAAAGGACTGATCACCTTGCTTGGAGCACAGCACTCTTTTTGTTTTGATACCGAAACCACCGGGCTTGACACCCATTCCGATCAACTCGTCGGTCTCTCATTTTCCTGTAAAACCGGGGAGGCCTGGTATGTACCTGTCCCCGCCGACAATAAAAAAGCACTTGCACTCGTTCATGAATTTAAGGGTGTATTTGCCAATGAAGCGATTCTGAAAATCGGACAGAATATGAAATTTGATATCCTGATCCTTTCGCGATACGATATTGAAATAAAAGGGGACTACTTCGACACCATGGTTGCACACTATCTTGTTCAGCCCGATTTGCGTCATAACCTCGATTACCTGAGCGAAATCTACCTTGGCTATAAAAAAGTTGCAACTGAAGAGCTGATCGGCAAACGGGGTAAAAACCAGCTCACCATGCGGCAGGTTGATCTTGAACTAATCAAGGAGTATGCCTGCGAAGATGCAGACATCACCTTTCAGCTCAAAGAGATATTAGACCAGGAACTGATTAAAGCAGAAGTGAAAAATCTTTTCACCCAGGTTGAGATGCCACTCTTAAAGGTGCTGGTTCAGATGGAGCTCGCCGGGTTGAAAATCGATCCAAAGGTTCTTGATGATTATGCGGTTGTTTTGCGCGAACAGATCGTTGAACTCGAAAACAGCATTATTGAAATGGCAGGGGAACATTTCAATATCTCATCTCCTAAACAATTGGGATACATCCTTTTCGAGAAATTAATGCTTGATCCCAAGGCGAAGAAGACGAAAACAAAACAATATTCAACCGGGGAGGAGATTTTAGTCAATTTACTGGATAAACATCCAATCATTGCCAAAATTCTTGAGCACAGGGGATTAAAAAAACTCCTCTCAACCTATGTCGAGGCACTTCCCAAACTGATTAATCCCAAAACAGGGAAACTGCATACCTCATTCAATCAGACCATAGCAGCAACCGGACGATTAAGTTCCACAAATCCCAATTTGCAAAATATCCCCATCAGGGACGAAGCTGGTCGCGAAATCCGTAAGGCTTTTATTCCCAGCGATAATGACCACACTTTTCTGTCAGCTGACTACTCTCAGATTGAACTTCGCATTATGGCTGCGGTATCTGGAGATAAGGTGATGACCGAAGCGTTCCGCAACGGGGAAGATATCCATGCTGCCACTGCCTCGAAGATTTTCGGAGTGCCACTCGGCGAAGTCACTTCCGATATGCGTCGTAAAGCTAAAACTGCCAACTTCGGAATCCTGTATGGTATTTCAGCTTTTGGACTCTCCCAACGGCTGAACATTCCCAGAGGTGAGGCAAAGCAGCTCATCGATGATTACTTTGCCAATTTTTCTATGGTGAAAAATTACATGGACAGCCAACTTGTTTTGGCCCGCGAAAGGGGTTATGTAGAAACGATCATGGGGAGAAAACGGTACCTGGCCGACATCAATTCTGCCAATGCGGCGGTAAGAGCATTTGCAGAGCGAAATGCGATCAATGCACCTATCCAGGGTTCGGCAGCCGACATAATCAAAGTTGCCATGATTAACATCAATAAACAGTTTGCCGAGAAGGGATTGCAATCAAAAATGATCCTTCAGGTACATGATGAGTTAAACTTTGATGTCCTGAAAACTGAACTCGAAACTGTCAAAGGGGTAGTCAAAGAGGAGATGGAAAATGCTGTTAAACTGGATGTTCCGCTTGAAATAGAGATGGATGCTGCCGAAAACTGGTTACTTGCACACTGATCAGATAGCACGTAATTTTACTGTTATATAACATGAAAATAGTTTGTTGGGTGAAATAAAAAAACGACTATGTTTACAGAACGGATCAGAACGGATTTTAGGCACTAGCTATAACGGTTTAAAGTCGCGTAAATTGACTCCGGTTTTGATACAAACAGAGAAGTTAAAACACATTATACATAACGCAACAGAACAGCAAAATTAACTTGCGTTTTTGGATTGAACCCTAATAAGCAATGAATATTAAGAATTTTGTTCTTCGGGCGATCAACGGATCAAAAGCCCGGATTTGGATAATGACCTTCGGAGCCCTTCTGTGCCTGGTCCTTATCGGTACATTCAATACTGTATCAAATTACACCTCAACAGACTCCTACTGTATGTCCTGCCATATTCACCCCTGGGCAGAAGAGAGCTGGAAACTGGGTCCCCATCACAATAACAGGACCGGTGTATCAGTCAAATGTGTAGAATGTCACCTTCCTCCAAAAGGAGAAGGATTCCTGCTGGCAAAGGCCAAACATGGAGCAAATGATGTGTATGGATATCTGTTTAAAGACCACTCCAAAATAAACTGGGAATCCAAGCGACTCCTCGAAAATGCCAAAGGTTTTACCTACGAGAAGTCATGTATCAAATGCCATTCCAATCTTTTCCCGGTAACGTTGTCTGTGAACGGAAGCAATGCCCATCTCGCTTACATCAATGCCAAAGAGGAGCCCAAACCCAACTGCATCAATTGTCATCTCAACGTGGGGCACTTCGATAAAAATGCAAAACACGAACACGATACTAATTTTGGGGTTGATGCCGCTGCAAACCAGGAGAAATTTTCCAATGCAACCAAGGTTGACAAATTTGAAAATTTCACCGAAAAAATCCCTGGTACAACGGTTGCCTTCGACATGGTTGCAATACCTGAGGGGACCTTTAACATGGGAAGTCCCGATAATGAGCCATTGCGGAAACCCGATGAAGGACCGGTACACAAAGTGAAACTCTCGAAATTCTGGATGGGAAAAATTGAAGTCTCATGGAATGAATACCTTGCTTTCTTTCAGGCAACAGCTTCCCAGGGAAGAACTGAAGGTCAGATTCTAAAAAATAAGAATGTGGATGCCATTACAGGGCCAACCCCTCCGTGGGGAGCTCCTGATCAGGGATGGGGAAAAGGATCAAGACCGGCGATCACCATGTCGTGGCGTGCAGCTAATACCTATTGCGAGTGGCTCTCTAAGGTAACCGGTAAAAAATACCGGCTCCCCACCGAAGCCGAATGGGAATATGCCTGTCGCGGAAATACTTCTACCCCCTACTTCTTTGAAGGTGACCCGAATAAGTTCACCTCAAAAGGTATTTTAAAGAAAATCTTTGGGCCCGATACCACAAATATCAGTTCACACGTGGTCTATATGGTTAACAGCTCTTCCAAAACTCAAGATCCAGCTTCTGTGAGTGAAAACCCATTCGGATTGAAAAATATGGCTGGTAATATCGCAGAATTCTGTTCTGATTTTTACAGGCCCGATGCCTACAAAACAGAAACCGGATTAGTGGTCAATCCCAAAGGCCCCGAAACTGGTCAGGGACATGTCATGAGAGGCGGATCGTTTAAGAGTGATGCCAAGGATGTAAGAAGCGCTGCCCGCGATTTCACCAAAAACGAGGCATGGCTGGTAACCGATCCACAGATGCCCAAGAGCGTCTGGTGGTACTCCGATTGCATCGATAACGGTTTCCGGATTGTATGTGAGGCGGATAGTATTAAATGAAGGAATGAAGAATGAAGGAATGAAGAATGAAAAATGAAAGAATAAAATAGTATGGAAAACGATTCAAAAAATATCAACAGAAGGAAATTCCTGGGAGCTAGTGTCTTAGCAGGAATAGGGGTTGCCGGTGCCGGTGCTATCCTTTCGTCATGTTCAAAAAAATTAGACAATGCAGCCTTAGGCCTTCCCCCAATTCTTAAAGGGGCACCCAAAGGGAGAAAACTGCGGGCAGGTCTTGTTGGAGCAGGAAATCGCGGAACCGGCGCGGCCATTAATTTTATCAGTGCCGGTCCCGATCTGGAGATTATTGCCCTTGCCGACGTTTTCCAGGATAAAATTGATAACTGTCGCAAAAGATTTGAATCATTCGATCTTCCAATTCCCGCAGAAAACTGCTTTGTCGGTTTTGATGCCTACAAGAAATTAATGGCCATGCCCGAAATTGATGTTGTTATCTGTGCCACTCCCCCGCAATTTAGGCCTGAACATTTTCTCGAGGCTGTAACAAATAAAAAACATTGTTTTCTGGAAAAACCGGTATGTGTCGATCCTGTCGGCGCCCGTCTGATGATCGCCACTGCAAAAAAGGCCGAAGCTCTTGGACTTTGTGTGGTAACCGGAACACAACGACGTCATCAGGAAGATTATATCGAAACCTACAAACAGGTTGCCAATGGCGCAATCGGAAAATTAATTTCAGCAAAAGCATTCTGGAACCAGGAACATGTCTGGTTTCGAACCCGCGAAGAGGGATGGAACGACATGGAGTATATGATCCGGAACTGGAATAACTTCTGTTGGCTTTGCGGTGATCATATCCTTGATACACACGTACATAATATTGATGTGATCAACTGGTTCATGGGCAAACACCCCGAAAAAGCCATTGGCTACGGTGGTCGTGCACGCAGGGTAACCGGCGATCAGTACGACTATTTCAGCATTGACTACGATTACGGCAATGGGGTAAGCTCCCACAGTATGTGTCGTGAGTTAGACAGCTGCGCCAACGGAACCGGTGAAATAATTAACGGAACGGAAGGTTATACCAACTGCATAAATACGATCTGGAACCTGGATGGCACTGTTAAATGGAAATTTGAATATCCAAAGGATGAAAACGGGAATACGATGAACACAATAAAAATTTCCCCCTATGTCCAGGAGCATATGCACCTGGTTCATGCCATCAGAACCGGAAATTATGTAAATGAAGCAGAACGGACAGCAATCTCAACACTAACAGCAATTATGGGGCGCACCGCTGCCTACACCGGTCAATTAATCACCTGGGATGCCATAATGAAATCGGATATGGACCTGGGACCGAAGAAAATTGAATTCGGTCCGGTGGATATGGTTTTCGAAACTCCGCTCCCCGGAACACCCGCGCATGTTTAAATATCAAATCCTTAATAACAACTAAAATTAACTAAAATGTTAGACAAATCTACCAGAAGGGATTTTCTGAAACGATCAGCTACCGTGGCAACAGGGGCATTGATCCTCCCCCAGATCATACCTTCAACTGCTTTGGGAATGGGAGGTAAACTACCACCCAGCGACAGGATTGTAATGGGGGCTATCGGCGTTGGCTCGCAAGGGACTGGTAACATGCGGGAATTTTTAAAATTCAATCAGGTACAATTTGTCTCCGTTTGTGATGTTGATGCAAAGCATGCAACCAACGCAAAGGGGATGGCAGACAAGACCTATAAAAATACAGATTGTCGTACTTACGGCGATTATCGTGAATTCCTGGAAAAGGAGAAGCTGGACGCGGTAACCATCGCACTACCGGATCATTGGCACGGACTTATTTACACCGCGGCAGCAAACAAAAAATTAGACGTTTACGGCGAAAAACCGATCTGCCGTACCATAAAAGATGGTCAAACCATTGTAAATGCAGTTGAAAAGAACAAGATTATCTGGCAAACAGGAAGCTGGCAACGGTCACAATCCAATTTCCATCACGCTGTTGAGCTGGTTAGAAATGGCAGAATCGGGAAAATAAAACATATTGAAGTAGGGTTACCCAATGGAAACAAAGGTATAGGAACCCCTCCGGTTAAAGAGGTCCCGGCAGAACTCAATTGGGAGATGTGGCTCGGACCAGCACTTAAAGTCCCTTATCGGGGTGTAAGTCACTGGGATTGGCGCTGGATCCTCGATTACTCAGGAGGTCAACTCACCGACTGGGCCGGTCACCATATCGATATTGCCAATTGGGGAGCAGAACTCGAACATACCGGACCAATTGAAATTTCGGGCGAAGGTGTTTATCCAAGAGATGGAATCTTCAACGTGCCGGTTGAATACGATTTTCTTTGCAAATATGCGAATGGAATTGAGATGAGGGTGGCTAACAGCGCACGTCTGGTTCATGGAGGTGGTGCTACCTGGTATGGCGAAAAAGGGTGGATCAATGTTGACAGAGGGAGAATTGAAGCTTCAGATCCGAAAATTCTTCAGGAAGTAATTGGCCCAAATGAGATTCAGATCTATAAGAGTAATAACCATTACCAGAATTTTCTAGACTGCATCAAATCACGGGAGGAAACTATCACACCTATCCAGGTTGCCTATCGCGCAATTTCAGTAGCTTTACTTGGCGAAATCGCCATGACCACAGGTAAGAAAATTCAATGGGATCCTGCAAAAGAGGAGATTATTGGAAATCCGGCTGCAAGTCGCCTGTTGAGCCGTCCATACCGCCAACCCTGGAGCTTACCAACAATTTAATCTAAAACTAAAATGAAGAAACAATATCTGATTGTACTGATTTTTGCAGGATTATTAACCATTTTCAATGCGTGTCAGAAAGGGACAGCCTACAAAGCATTAATTGTCACGGGACAAAATAATCATAACTGGAAATCAAGTTCGCCAATCCTGCAACAAGTACTCGAGCAGACTGGTCTGTTCACAGCCGAGATTGCCAAATCACCCGAAAAAGGGGGCGATATGAATACGTTCAATCCCGATTTTTCGAAATACAGCGTAATCGTTATCGATTATAACGGAGATTCCTGGTCAGAAAAAACCAAGACTGCCTTTGTTGATTATGTCAATAACGGCGGCGGCGTGGTTGTTTATCATGCAGGGGACAATACTTTTCCGGAATGGAAAGAGTATAACCTGATGATCGGACTCGGTGGCTGGGGCGACCGAAATGAAAAAGACGGTCCGTACATGTATTACCGCCATGATTCATTAATCGTCGACTCCTCCGCAGGAAGAGGTGGAAACCATGGTAAAAGACATGAATTCGAAATTAAGGCCCGCAACACTGAACATCCGATAATCAAAGGATTACCTCAGCGCTGGATCCATGGTGCCGACGAACTTTATGCCCAATTACGCGGACCAGGCAAAAATATGGAGATCCTGGCCTCAGCATATTCAGATACGGCTAAAGGCGGTACCGGGCGCGATGAACCATTGTTGATGGCTCTTAGTTATGGAAAAGGACGAATATTCCATACCGCTTTGGGTCACGCTGATGAAGATGGGGGTCCGGCCCTTGAATGTGTCGGATTTATTACTACTTTTCAACGGGGTGCCGAATGGGCTGCTTCCGGAAAAGTAACCCAGAAAGTACCATACGATTTTCCAACAATGACCGGCTCATCACTACGTCCCGACTTTAAAGAGCTGACGCTGGAGGGTGATCTTGCAAAAATCGCACAGTACGACATCACAAAAAGCACAAAATATTTTTCAGATTTGCAGAGTCGTATCCGCTATGAGGCAAAAACTCCAGCAGATTTTCAGATATTCGAAAAACAGATGATCAAAGTGCTTGAAAGTGCCGATGCTTCTGACGACGGGAAAAAACTGCTGATACGCGAAATCAGCTGGATGGGCTCCGAACTGAGCATCCCGGTTCTCCAGGAACTGGCTAAACGGGAACAGTTGAAAGACGTTGCCGAGTTTGCCCTTGCCCGTCTGCAACCTGCAAAATAGATCTTCTTATTAGTTCGATCTAAATAGTTTTTTTAATTAAAATAACACTTCGATCAAAAATACCAGGCAATTAGCAACTGGCTGCTGGCAGTACTCTTTAGGGAGAAAGTCCCCTTTTTCAGAACATGGTTGAAGATTAATTTCAATCAGGAAAGGGGATTCAAGCCAGCTGCCAGTTGCCAAAAGCCAACTGCATCTCTTTCATCCATTTCAAGGTAATTTTCTTTAACTTCACGGATCTTTATCGAGCCTGTTTTTACCATTTTAAAGCTAATAAAATGACCAAACTCAACAGACGGGATTTTATTAAACTCACCTCCACAATAAGTGCCGGAGCAATAGCCGTACCAACAATTATTTCAGCCTGCGCCCGCGGTAAAAACGGACATGTGGCACCTTCCGACAGGGTTAACCTAATGTTCATTGGCTCCGGAAACCAGGCGATGAATGACCTCAGCGATTTTTTAACGGATAAACGGGTACAAATAACCGGTATATGTGATGTGAATAAACAAAGTACAGGTTATTGGGATGGAAAGATTGGCGGGCGGGAAATCGGAATAAATCTGGTTAATGGATACTACTCTCAGCTACATGGGAAGAGCTATAAAGGATGTAAGGGATTTGAAGATTTTAGGGAAGTCATAGCCCGAAATGATGTGGATGCCGTTGAAGTTGTTGTGCCGGACCATTGGCATTCCATTCCTGTATTAATGGCCGCTAAAGCAGGAAAAGATATTTATTGTCAAAAACCACTCGCACTCACCATTCCTGAAGGGAGAGCTATGGCCAATGCGGTGAAGAAATATGGTACAGTTTTTCAGACCGGAAGTCAGCAACGATCTGACGGAAATTTTCACCGTGTGTGCGAGCTCGTGAGGAATGGCAAAATCGGCAAGTTATTGACTGTCGAATGTGGCCTTCCATCCGGAACACCAGATTATGGGAGAACCGGGAACCTCACCGATACAATTCCGGTACCTGAAGGATTCGATTATAATACCTGGCTCGGACCTGCCCCTGAAGCTCCATATTGCCCTGCCAGAACCCACGTCAATTTCAGATGGGTTCTCGACTATTCAGGTGGCCAGGTAACCGACTGGGGAGGCCATCACCCCGATATCGCACAGTGGGGAATGGATACTGAGAATACCGGCCCGGTAAAGATTCAAAATGCCAAAGCAGAGTGGGCCAAACATCCAATCTGGAATACAGCAACAGAATATTACTTCGAATGTATTTATGCCAATGGGGTGAAACTTATTATTTCGAATAAAGTAGCAGGTGGAGTAACCTTTCACGGCACTGAGGGGTGGGCACGCGCTAACCGCGGAAACCACCAGGTATTCCCGGAGAGTCTCAGGCAGGTGGTGATCGCTCCATCCGAAATTCATCTATACAAAAGCGACGACCATTTCCGTAACTTTATCGATTGTGTTTACTCCCGAAAGGAGACTATTGCCCCCGCCGAAACCGGACACCGCTCAATCACTATGTCCCATCTGGGAAATATCGCCATGAAGCTGCAACAAGACCTCGATTGGGATCCAAAAACCGAACAATTTATCAATAACGACGTAGCCAACAGCATGCTCCACCGAAAAATGAGAGAGCCATGGGCATCGATATACAAAGAGCATCTTGTTTAATTAATTGATTTTTAAGTATTTAAAAATGAAAAACAGAAAAATATTTGCCTTGGTTATTGCGATAATAGTTTCGCTGCAACTGATGGCCAAAAAGCCGGATACAACTCTTGATAATACCTATACCGACAAGAAATTCTATTTTGCAACCTGGGGTGATCCGGGTGCCGGTACAGAAGCTATTAAAGTCGCATGGATGGCAAAACTTGCCAAAGCAGGTATCACAGATATCCTTCCGGGAGGAGATGTCAACCAACTTACAGAACTGGTCAGAATCGGGAATAAATACGGGGTCAGGGTTCATGCCTGGCACTGGATGATGAACGTTGGTGGCGCAAAGGAGTGCCGCGATCATCCCGATTGGTACTCGGTCAACGCCCTTGGACAAAGTTGCAGGGATTATCATCCGTATGTCGATTATTACAGTTTTCTGAGCCCCTTCTCGCCGGGGGCGCGTGAGTATGTCAAAAAAGGGGTAAAGGAAATTGCCAAAATCAAAGGACTCGCTTCGGTGCACTTTGACTATATCAGATATGTAGACGTAGTTCTTGGTGCAGATTTGCAGAAGAAATATAAGCTAAACGGAAAACCACTCGTCCAGGATCGGGTATTTCCTGAATTTGATTTTGATTACCACCAACTTGCCAGAAAGGAATTTCAGGAGAAGTTCGGCATGGATCCTATGAATCTGCCAGACAAGGAGGAAAATCCTGCCTGGAAGCAATTCAGGATGGATGCAATCTCTTCACTGGTTGACGAGTGTATTCAAATATGTCACGAAGAGGGAACAAAAGCTTCCGCAGCTGTTTTCCCATACCCTGAGTTGGCACGCGAATATGTACGTCAGGACTGGAGCCACTGGAACCTTGACCTCTTTTTCCCTATGGCTTATAAAGGAGACCACCAGGGAAATATGTACTGGGTAGGTTTCGCAACCAAACAGGGTGTTCGTGAGATGAAACTGGGACAACTCCTCTTTACCGGAGTGGCCGTAGGAGATTATGGGGATAATATGACCGATTTCGAGGAAGCCATTAAGCAGGCACACGATAACGGAGCTATCGGAATTACGTTCTTCCACGCCAATGCCCTGAATGAAAAACATCTGGCTATCATTAAGAAATACGACGAAATCTATAATAAGAAGTAAAAAAACATCCAAAATCTTAAAATTATCTGACCTTTATATATCTTTTGTACCCTGAAAGGGTTAAATCTAAATAACCCTGGGTAAGGAGGAACGACGCAACCCAGGGTACTAAAATAAGAGTTAGAATTTGGCGAATCTGGCAAAATAAATTGAAATAAATTAGACCTATTCGCCTCAACCAGAACCTTCTGAAGAGAACAAAAAGAAACATTGATTTATTAGAATAAACATGCTCTCAATCGTTATCCCCATTTACAACGAAGTAGGATTGATCGACAATCTGGTGAAACGGACGGTTTCAGCACTGGAAACATTTGTCACCGAATATGAGCTCATCTTTGTGGATGACGGGAGCGAAGACAAGAGCTTGCAGTCTTTGATAAACTGGCAAAAGGAATATCCCTGTATCAAAATTTTATCCCTGTCTAAAAATTTCGGTCATCAGGCAGCTTTTACTGCAGGACTGGAATATGCTTCAGGTGAAATAGTCGGAATGATGGATGGTGATCTGCAGGATCCTCCCGAATTATTCAAGGAGATGTACCGGAAAATTCAGGAGGAGAATTTTGATATTATCAGTGGAAAGCGAAGCGGTCGAAAAGGGAAAAGCAGCCGTAATTTCTACACCTTTCTTTTCCATCTGCTGTTTAAAAATGTTGCCGTAATTCAGAATATGGAAAATACAGGCAATTTTTCCATGATGAAACGTGAAGCGGTTGATGCAATATTAAAGATGAAGGAAAAAGTGCGCTATCTTCCAGGGTTAAGGGCATTTATCGGATTTAAGCAGGGCTATGTCGAATATATCAGGGAAGAACGGATCGAGGGAGATCCCAAGATGAGCCTCTCCAAATTATTCATTCTTGCTGCTGATGCCATTTTCTCTTTTTCGAGATTCCCAATCCGGCTGACCCTTTCGCTGGGACTTATCGGAACCATCGTCTTTATGTGTGCAGGCATTTATGTACTGGTTGCTAAAATGGCTGGTTTTGCAATTATTGGGTGGTCTTCCACCCTATTGAGCATCTACTTTCTGGGTTCCATCCAACTGGTTTCGCTGGGTGTGGTGGGAGAATATGTCTATAGGATTTACAAGGAATCGCAAAACAGACCCCTCTATTTCGTTAAGAAATTCTACGATGGGAAGAATAATGAATAATACCCGTTTAAAATACCTTTTTTTTACCCTTGCTGCCCTTTTACTTCTCTTTTTGCTCAAGGGTGGAAAAGATGCCGGAATTTCGGGTGACGAGTATTTTCATTACGATCAGTCTGTTTCAGTCTACAAATATTTTTCAACGCTGGGTAAAGACACATCTGCCCTCAACACTCCCAACACCCACCTGAAGTATTACGGCCAGTCGTTTGATAATCTGACAACAATTTTAATCAGGTGGTTTAAAGTCGATGATATCTTTCTCTTTCGCCACCTCTCATGTTCAGTTGCAGGCTGGCTGACAGTAATGGTCACAGCACTCCTTGCAATCTGGCTGGCAGGATATGGGGCAGGAATATTGGTCATCCTGCTTTTTGCCCTCTCCCCTACCTTCCTCGGACATGCCCAGAACAATCTGAAAGATATCCCGTTTGCATTAAGCTATATAGCAGCAATCCTCTTTACCCTCCGGTTTTTCTTTACTGAAAACAATAACAGGATTTACAACGCGATATTTCTTACCGCAAGTATTGCATTTTCAATAAGCATCAGATCAGGAGGGCTTATCCTGATCTGCTACCTCTTTCTTTTTCTCATCCTATTTCAATTATATAATTATAAGAAAGACAATTATTTCAATTGGAGAAACTCCGGAAAAGAATTGCTCTATATTATCCTGATTGCAGTTTTGGCGTTAATCCTGAGTCTGGCTTTATGGCCTTATGCCCAGCAAAACCCGCTTCATAATATATTGAAATCGTACTCAGTAATGTCGCAGTTTCCTACGACAATCAAACAACTTTTCGAAGGTAAAATGGAGTGGTCCGATCTGATGCCATGGTATTATTTGCCAAAATATATGGCTATTACAATTCCGTTAATCGTGATTGCCGGTATTGCAGTATTTGCCATTCTGTCGAAAAAGATCTTCAATCACAACAATTTCCTGAAATACGGTTTTGTGATCTTTTCTATTCTGTTTCCCATTATTTTTGTGATCTACGTAAAATCAAATCTCTATGGCTCCTGGAGACATTTTCTGTTCGTCTATCCCTCTGTCATCCTGCTCGCCGCAATCGGATTTTTCCACCTGTTCAACTCTCTTAAAAACAAATTCAGCACTGGTGTCGTTCTTCTATTTGCCATCGGAGTAGCAATTCACCCGTTAAAATTTATGATCCTGAATCACCCCTATTACTATTTGTATTATAATCAACTAGTGGGTGGTTTAAAGGGAGCTTATGGTAATTATGAAACCGATTACTACTACCATACAATACGGGAAGGTTCAGAATGGCTCTCTAAATATCTAAAATCCAATAAGCAGGAGGAAGATGTCCGGATCGCTACCAATTTTTCGGCCAATTGGTATTTTCGGAATCAACCCAACATCAAAAGCTTTTATTGTCAGTATGATGACAGGAGTCAAAAGGACTGGGATTATATGATCGTTGCAAACAGTTATATTCCTGCGCCTCAACTACAAACCAAAACATGGCCTCCCAAAAACGCTATCCATGTGATTTACGCAGATAAGGTGCCGGTATGCGCTGTACTCAGGCGCGAGACAAAACTCGATCTTCAGGGATATGAGGCATTAATAAGTGGGGATTCGCCAAAAGCATCCCGATTTTTTACCGATGCCCTTAAAATTAATGCACAGGATGAACTAATCTTTTATAATTTTGCGACTGCTTTGGTAAGAGAAGGGAAACCCGACAGCGCAAAAATTGTGCTCCATTCAGCTTTGAAAATCAATCCTGGTTACGAACCGGTTTTGATGTACCTGGGGAATATTGCAGTTTCGCAAAATAATCAGACTGAAGCCGTTGGGTACTACAAAACCCTGCTGGGTTTTAACCGGAAATATTATGAGGCATACGTAGCTCTCGCGAGATTAATAATGGAGAAAGATTTTGCAAAAGCGAGGGATTTATTGAAAACATGTTTAACCCTTGATCCGGGTTATAAACCGGCAATAATTGCTCTGGCAGATTCCTACCGAAAGAGTGATCCTGAAATTGCCAAAAAATACGACGAACTGGTAAATAAATATAAATAGTAAATTTAATAATGGAAGTATGAAAAAGACAATTTTAATGTTCACAATGGCGGGAATCTTATTCCTGAGCGGATTAGGTATTGCACTCGCACAGACTACACCTGCAGCAAAAAAGGATTCAGTAAACGCTGATAAAGCTGCAAAACCCGTTTTCTACAATGCCACAGCTGAAGAAGAAACATCCAAAGGATGCTGCACTTCAACCTACCTTTTAATTGGTGGCGCAGTTGTTGTTCTTGGAGCAGCAGGTTATTTTCTGATGAAGAAAAAGAAATAAAAAAAAACCCTGTCAGGGTTTGAATCCTGACAGGGTTTTATACGGGTCCGGCGAATTTTATTCGCCTCATGACAATCTAAGCGCGGTTAAAAACCGCAGGACCCGTTTGATCTTCACTAAATTAGCTTACCTTTTGTGGCGGTGCATGAATGAGTCAGGCGAATTTTATTCGCCTCATGACAACCTAAGCGCGATTGAAAATCGCGGCACCCCTTCAATACACCTTCAACAACCCCGGATGATTCCCGGTTATATTCCGTCCTCCCTGCGGTGTAACAACAAACGTATTCTCAATGCCAACCATCCCAATATGGGGAATCCCCTTTTTAGGTTCTACTGCAAAAACCATCCCCGCCTGAATCGGCTCATCAAAACCATTGGCAAGGACAGGCATCTCATCAATGGTGAGCCCGATCCCATGTCCCAGAAATTTCACCTTGCGCGACCCGAATCCCATAAAGTTTTCCAGAAAATCGGGGCTTAATCCGCTAAGAATTTCATTGTAAATAACTGAAGGTATAGCTCCGGGCTTTAGCATTTCAGCTATTCTATGTTGAATATCAACACACTGTAAATGAACTTGTATCGCCTCATCTGGCAATGACATCCCAAACATGTAGGTCATCGTTTTATCGGTATGATACCCTTCAACTCCGCATGCGATATCGACAAAAACCAGATCACCTTTCCGAAGCTTTCTGTTTCTGCTCCCATGTATCGGAACAGCCGGGCTCATCCCGTAATTTCCACCCGGTCCATTAAAGGAGGTTGGATAGATCGAACTCTCGCCAAAAGCAATCTGCCCCAGGATTGACTCAGTATCGAACATCCCAAACCGGGCAACGCCATGATGTCCTTGGTGGATTAAAACAGAATAAAGATCAGTAAAGAACTCCAGTTCACTCATCCCCTCTTTCAAAAGGTCAGGCACTAACTCCTCAGTCACCCGTTGATGGATATTCCCAGACTCCTCCATGAGCGCCAGTTCATAGTTACTTTTAACAGACCGAACCTTCCCGATCTGAAGATCTGCCGATTCTATGACCGAAAAAGGGAAGTATTTCTGAAACCGCTGAAGCATCGCAATGGGAACGATCTCCTTCTCAAGGTAAACAGTATCGGGAAGATTTTTCATGGTAACGGCGGCATCACGGTAGCTCTCCATTGGCCGGATAACCGGGAACAACGACTCCTCAGCAGCACGCTCATAACTTCTCCGTACCCAAAAAACTGCTTCCTCACTTTTGGGGATAAATAAAACCCCTTCCTGCATGGTTCCTGTAAAATAGTAAAGATTGACCTTGCTAAATACCGCAGTGATCTCCCAGGCAGGATAATCGTGATCCATCTGTTTTCTAAAGCGGGCTATCCGCGAATTCAACTCTTTTAACGGAACTCTTAGTTGCATTTATGGTATTTTGTTGCCCTGTCAGGGTTTTGAACCCTGACAGGGCAATATTAAACTATTTCACCTTAATCTTAAACGCCCACGCATAACTGCACGAAGTTGGACGCGCCTTCTGACGCGGATAGGTAATTGTCAAACCGTTTGTTGCATCCCATTTCCATTTAAGATCTCCGGGAACCCCCAGCATCGTAATTTTTGAACCGTCGACAGGTTTTACCGATTTGAGTGTGAAATCCTCCCCCTGCCATTTAAGAAAAATCGCATAAACATAATCCCCCTTTGAGGTAAAACAGGCATCCCCCTCCAGCTGTTTAACCTTCCAGTAACGGGTGCCATAAATTGCCTCACCATTAGTCTTAAGCCATTCACCCAGTTTCAGGAGCGGGTATTGCTCGTATTCAGGAATAATCCCAGGGGCAGTCGGCCCTACATTGATATCGAAATTGCCGTTGTGGCTCACTCCCTTAATTACTTTATCGATGAATTGCTTTGGTGAAAGGCAATCTTGCGGATCGGTGTCCTGATTATACCCAAATGTCTTGGCAATACCCTGCCAGTACGACCAGTTGTGGGAAAGTAAACCTTCACTGCCCTTCTCCCCGTCATATTCAACATTATACAAATCACCATGTTTTCCGCGCTCTTCCTTTCCAAACCGGTCGTTCACAAAAACCTCCTGATTCCTTTTTGCCGCCTCATTATAATACCATGCAACCACCTCCTTCATTTTCCAGAACGATTCGGGATGATCCCATTCACCATCAAAATACATGAAGTCAGGATGATAAAGATCTATAAGCTCCTTGATCTGAAGAACCATATAATCATCAACATAGTTTTTTACTTTCTTCAAACCGGCATAAGGAATATCTTTCCCGGTATAAAGGGGATTATACCATTCGTAAAGTGAGTAATAGAACCCCACTTTAAGGTTCTCTTTACGTCCGGCCGCTACAAACTGACCCAGCAAATCCTTATGGGGACCCATCTTCATCGCATTACGGTCTGTATATTTTGAAGGCCAAAGACAGAATCCGTCATGATGCTTGGAGGTGATAAACATATAATTCGCCCCCATATTTTTAGCAAACTTTGCCCATTCCGTTGGATTATAATTTTCAGCTTTCCATTTAGGGATAAAATCATCGTAGGTAAAATTTGGCCCATAGTTATCACGATGGTAATCGATTGCAGGACTCCCCTTTTCATGCATTCGGTTTCCATACCATTCAGCATACGAAAGTCCCTTCTCTCTTGGAGCCCATGCCGGAACTGAGTAAACCCCCCAGTGCATACTGAGACCTATCTTGGCATCATCGTACCAGCTCGGCATTTTATGGGTGTCGAGCGATTCCCAGGTGGCTTTGTAAGGCCCCTGAGCCATAAGATTTGTAACTGCCAGGATGCAAACAGATAAACAAATGATTACATGTAGTTTTAAACGCATAGCATTAGATTTAATATTCCGAAAGGTAAAGATAATTAAAGGAATCGAACAGTAAAGGTAGCATTTTGCAGTTTATCCCGATCTGCAAAATCAGGGTCCGAAATAAATCCATCTTACCTGAAATGATCATGCATGAATAAATTCACCCCGCTCTGTTTCATTTTATTCCGGTTTGCTATACTTTTACCGCTCCGTGTTTGATCCTTGCAACGAGAGTTTATTATTCACCATGATATTGTATCTTTGTTAAGTGTTAATAAATTAAGCTATGAGAACAATTCAAATTAATATTCCGGATGATGTTGATCTGAAAGATTCCGATTTTTCAATGATCATTGCATCAAAATTATATGAAGACGGAATTTTATCATCCGGGCAAGCAGCAGAGTTAGCAGGTGTATCTAAAAGAACATTTATTGAACTACTGGGGCATTACAACGTTTCAGTTTTCACTAAATCACTGAATGACTTAGAATCTGATATCT
>CAIVCR010000030.1 GCA_903904515.1 uncultured Bacteroidia bacterium | reverse complement strand
ATAACTTATCTTACCTTCCTCAACATCTCTTAGACCCCTTTCCAAAGCGTCTATATTATCCGGATCAGCCAAATAATCGGCCACTGAAGACTTTTTTGAATTCTTCCTCTTCGACTCAACCATTACCTTGACGCTTTTTAAATATAGTTGGTACGCCTTATATTCTGTCTCAGTCATCTCCACTGTTACCATAGCCAAATTATTTTTAACCATTTCAAAGATACGAATATCTGACCATTTTTGGTACAGTAAGAAAAACACCAATACCTACATTTCGCTTTTCTTAATGAAGGCATTTTTGAGTCGGTAACTAAAATGGTTCAAGCTGTGAGACCTATTTATTTAGCAATTAAATGGTTGGCGGTAATACTGTTATTTTCTTTAATCTATCGCCACTTAAAATATGGAGAAGGGTCACGAACAGAGTATTTTTTGATGACCTATCTTACCATAGTCTTTCTGGTGGATTTTGTCAGGCGGAAAAAAACAAATTAAATATTAATCTCAAAGAAGAATAACGAACAACAGAATTGTATGAAGACACTTAGGATTGCAGTTATATTGTTGATTATTATTGTTTTAATACTTTCATTTTTTGATATTGTGACGAATAGGATTATCCTCTCATCGTCCTATTTTCTGTTGGCCATTATTTTGATCAGCTTAACTCTCAAGCAAAAGAAGAAATAATCTTGATTTTTTCCAGGAGTGCAAACTGGCTGCACTCCGTTAGTTTATCTTGCGCTTCAATCTAATACATAACTCTTATGAAGACAATTATTTCATTCTATGAGACATCGGTAGGGAAGAAGATGGCAGAAACAACCCCCAAGATGACGATGGAGCAGATGCAGCTCACCCAAACCTGGGCGATGGGACTGATGGGCAAGATGCAGACCTACCTCGATAAACAGCCTAAGGATAATGTGCCTCCGGGGATAAAGAGACCAGAGTAAGTAAAGTAGAACATAAATGTTTTTAATGATAGATTTTGTCTGAGAATAATTGAAGACAATGGAACCAACCTTATGCAAGGTACTACACTGCAGAAAGTTTTACCTAATCAAGAGTAAAAGAACTGATCAGCTTTTACGAAAGACAATCTGGAACTAAGTATTCTGTGGAAACTCTTTTTTGATCGGGATTATCTGGACAAGGTAAAATTAAAAACTTGGAGACATTACTTGAGGTACAAACTTGGTTAGTGATCAAAGGAGAAAAATATTACGAAATATAAGTTCCGTTATACAGCAAAGGGATAGAGTGAACCTCGGATACTGAAAGTAATGTTTAGTGTAAATAGGTATTGGATTAAATTGAAAATATATGAATTCTATTTTTACAAAGATGTCTGAGAGGAGCTTGACAGACTCATCGAAGCAGCCTAAAAACAAAGAAAGGAGGAAAACATGAGTTCCAACAATAGAGTGTATGGAGGAAATATACCTCCATAACTCATAATATAACCAAATGAGAGGACAAATACGTCCCAACATCAATCATCCATGCAAAATACGCAATCACCCAAAAAAATAGGCGGGTTTGCCGGGAATAAAAATCCGATGATAAACGATAATTTATCCCGAATTATGCGGTGGTATAAAGGGCGAACAGCGTTTGAATCCAGAAAAATCAAATCTGGTTTTGGATGGCAAACCCGGTTTCACGATCATATTATTCGCAACCATCAGGAATACCAACGAATAGCCAATTATATCGATAACAATCCAGCCAACTGGGGTGTGGATAAATATATTAAATGACGATTGAATATAAATGGGATCAATTATTTAAATTGACCAAACGGTAAACCGTGATCAATAAATGAATTCGAAACAATTGTAGAGACGCGATTAATCGCGTCTCTACAACAAAACCATCCCGTTACAACAAAACCATCCCGTTACACAAACCATCGTTTTTCAGCGTATCCAATCGCAGTTTTTTAAAATCACCCCACCACCCCATCAACCACCGCCTTTGCCAGATTGAGCTGCGTAACCTGCGCCTCATTGATCCGATCCTTTAACCCGTCACAAAGCACAAAAAGCTCATTAACCTTGGTGACAATCCGACGCTGCTCGGGGTGTAGAACTCCCCGGCATTTCCCGCACTCTGGAGGTCTTTGAGGATCTGTTCGTAGATGTTTCCGAAGGTGTGGCGGTCGCTCTTCGTGTTAAAGTCGATCTCGCAGATCTTGTTGATTACCTGTCGCATCAGGGTTCCCGATTTCATATAGTTGTAGGCATCTTCGAAGACATTGTGCACCACCTGGGCACGTAATCCCTGGTCGCCGTGCAGGTTCAGCTTATCCTTTAAAGTTGGGAAGAGTTGTAAGTTCACGAAATCGGCCAGCTCGTCACCCGTGATCCCCTCCTTATCTTTGGCCCAGTTGCGCCACCGCGGACGTTCAGTCAGCGGCGAATGGTAATGATCTTCAACGATCTCCAGCTCCGCCTCGCGGTCATTAAAGATCTTGAGGAAGAACATCCATACCAACTGGCTGATTCGTTGTGCATCGCCATCGACGCCAACCTCTTTTCGCATAATATCCCTGACGGGATTGACACCCTAAAATTTGCAAGGGTAAATTATTCGTCCGGTTGAATTTCCTAAGCCGAATCAACACCAAAAACCCGATCACAAAGTTTAATGCTTTTCCAAACAGGTTTCAAGCGGAGTGATTTATGAGTCAGCCCTTTATGCCTGACTTTAATTTATTTTATCCAGCTATTGGTTCTCATCCACTGAAACAAAGGTTTCATCCACTCCTCCGTCGGAATCGAGAGGACAAAGCCATGGTTTCCCTTGGGATAAACATGCATTTCTGCGGGTACATGATGATGTCTCAACGCTTCATAAAAGGCAATGCTGTTATCGACATCCACCACGGTGTCATCTCCCGTATGGGTTAAATAGGTTGGTGGCGTTTGATCAGTTACCTGAAGTTCATTGGAGAAGAATTCTATTTTTCCGGCTGTTGGATTTTCTCCCAGCAGATTATTTCTGGAACCGGTATGGGTCAGTTTATCGGTCATCGAAATAACAGGGTAGACTAGTATCATGAAATCAGGGCGAACGCTGATATGCTCTTCATTGGGAATCAGACAGGCATTAAAATGCGTTCCTTCGGTTGAGGCCAGGTGACCTCCCGCGGAGAAGCCCATTATACCTATCATTCCCGGATTAATATTCCATTCTGCAGCCCGTTGTCGGACCACCTTAACCGCTTGCTGTGCATCCTGCAAAGGACCAATCGATTTATCGGGCATGATAGAATCGCAGGGTAACCTGTATTTCAAAATAAATGCCGCTGTGCCGTGATTTATAAATGTCCTGGCAATATTTAGTCCTTCGAGCCGGTAACTTTCCATGCCGTAGCCACCTCCTGGACAAATTACCACTGCCGAACCGTTGGCTTGTTCTTTCGCTGGAAGATAAATTTCAAGGGTTGGTTTTGAAATGCTTCTATAGCCGCCAAACTGACCATCCCAGTTCAAGGTAATCTCTTTCATCGGATATGAACGGGAGTTGGGTATGTCGCCGTTGTATAAAGCGATTATCTTCTGAGCGTTTACATTGCAGGTGATTGCAACGAAACAAAAAAATAGTGACAGGAATTTTTTATTCATTTTGATGAAATTATCCGTTTTCAGACCAAGTTTATCATTTTTTATTGCAATAAAAAAACCGTTGTAAATTAAGTATTTACAACGGTTAATCTTTAATCTGTCGGGGTGGCCAGACTCGAACTGACGACCTCCTGGTCCCAAACCAGGCATACTACCAAACTGTACTACACCCCGAAATACTACAAATTATAAGGTATCTTTAAAGATATCGGCCGAATTACGGACCGCTTTTTTCAACCTGACAAAAGAACGAAAACCCTATGCGGAGAGAGGGGGATTCGAACCCCCGACACGGTTGCCCGTGCGGCAGTTTAGCAAACTGCTGGTTTCAGCCACTCACCCATCTCTCCTTATTTTTGGGTGGTGCAAATGTAGGAATCATTTTCACTT
>CAIVCR010000029.1 GCA_903904515.1 uncultured Bacteroidia bacterium | reverse complement strand
ATTCTGATACCCAAATATTGCTAGAATTATAGTACTGAATTATATCTGGCCATAGATGTAACCAAAATAATTGGCGATAGGTTGCCAAAATTAAACTAAAAAGACCTGAGTAGTTACAAAGTATAAAATGCAAAATTAGTAAACCACTGCTACTGTTCCGGTCTGACGATGCTTCTTCCCCATAAAATCGTAAAAATCAAGAACCCATATATAGACTCCGGCAGGTGCCAAAGAGCCGTTTTTCATCCTTCCATCCCACCCTTTAATTTCATCCGTTACTTCAAACATAACATCATTCCATCTGCTTAAGATCGTGAGGTGATAACCCTCTGCAATAACACCTGTAGTATAAAGCAAATATTCACGGTCGATCACATTCGGGGCATTTGGAGAAAATGCATTTGGAGGATATATCTGGTCGAATGTGAGGGAAAGTTTATGCGAAGTGGTATCACTGCAATGAAAATCGTTAAAAGCCTCAAGGATGATCCTTGGATCATTCAACTTAACATACTGATGTGAAGGATCTTTCTGATCCGAACTCGTCCCATCCCCAAAATCCCAATGATACGTAGTTGCTCCAACACTTGAGTTGGCAAAATAGATTGCCGGCTTATTGTTCGAGACAACGGGATTAGTAATACTAAATAACGCCTGGGGTAACGGATAGGACCATACAAAATCTTTCAGGCTCAGGGTGTCAGTACATCCGGTAATTGAAGAGTTAGCAGTCAGCACGACATCGTACTTATGATCAGGCAGATCATAAAGGTGAGTTACCTGATTCCCGGCCCCGGTAGCGCCATCCCCAAAATCCCAAAGATAGGTCAACCGATCTACAGGATCATTTACTGTTGATGTAAAAATTGACTTAAATGGCGCACAGCCGGCACTTGGTGTGGCTGCTACCGAAATATCGGGTTTGCGCTTTAGTGTCAGGATTGAATCTTTACTCCTGCAACCATATTGCGAGATCACCTTTAAGCCGATTTCAACTACCGGTGTGTTTTTCAGGTCGTAAATGAGAGGCCCCGGAGTCTCTGCTGGATTTTGAATAACCTCTCCTGGATCTAATTTTGAAAGGTCCCAAATGTACTTGTCGGCGGTTGTACCACTTCCAAAATAGGATATTTCATGGCTGCCAGTTCCCAGACAACCTGATGGTGTTGGAGTAAACCCCACAGTTGGGATATCTCCGAAAGTTATTTTAACGACAGAATCGGCATAACAGGAGAATTGATCAGTTGCTTTGACTTCGAACTGGTAGTGTCCATAATCAGGTACACTAATTTCAGCAGCAGTAAACAGCTCGCCATCGCTTAGCCGCTGATAGGTTAAGCTGCCACTGTTGGTTGTAACATTGAGGATATCCGATTTTTTTCCGCAAACCAGGGTATCAAGTCCGTTAAATTTCAGTACAGGTGGTTCAATCATTTTAAGGGTAATCGCGTCACTGGCCTTACATCCAAAGCTGTCAACCACATTTACAGAATAGGTATTTGATTTTACAGGGGTGATCCGGGATACGGTATCCCTGGTAGACCATAAATAATGGGCAAATCGTTTGCCTGCATCAAGTACAAAGGTTTTATTGTTGCAGATCGTAGTGTCATTACCCAGATCCACAACCGGTTTATTGACTTTCACAAAAACACTATCTTTCAAAATACAACCGTCGCTAGTGGCGACATTCACCGTGTACCACCCTCCATTTGTCACCTGAATAGATGAAGAGGTTTCATTCGTACTCCACCTATAGGATGCAAACCCATTTCCGACATCGATTGTAAGCGGATCACTACCATCACAACGGACAAGCATTTTATCCCCTTTTGCATTTATATTGCTTCCGAGGTCAAGTTTGATATCCAGGTTATATCCCACACCATATCCATACGCTTCTACCCCTCCAAAACCATAGACGTAGGCTACAAATCCGTTATTTGGATCGGTCGACTCTATATAATGGGATCCCCCTAAGATACTCGCCTGCGCATAGGAATACCCGGATCCGGCTAGTTTGGTAAAAGCCACATTATGGTCATCCAGTATAATATTTCCAACGACATTATCCTTTACAACAATATTGATAAAAAATTTACTGGTGATCAGGTAAGAAGTGTATGCAACGAATGAGACCTTTTGACGGGTTTGGTTTACAGGTCCGACTATAACCATAAATGGATCCCCATCTCCACCAGTATATAAACTGTCAACATGATTGGAATTGCTGTATTGTGCCAGAAGTACAGGTTTATCGCTTTCCAAAAGTGAAGGTTGGGAATTTAACAAACTAAACTCCCTGAACTCCCCTTTATTCAAAGAAAATGTCTCCAGGTCACCAATCCGGATAGCTGTATTATCGACTGAGGCCATTATCCGGTAAGTATCTTTATAACGGGTTTTAAGAGGGACAGCCACAAACTTTCTCCCCCAGGTTTGAACAGGAGGCATTTGTTCAAAAAGATGCTCAAAACCTTTATCCGTGGTAATGGGAATGGAAGTAGCGAAAGAGCCTGAAAATAATGCGATTGGTTGATCACTTGTGACATAACTGCCTGTGAGGTCACCCTGACCAGTTAAATTATAATCATTTTCAGATTGAACCTGGTACAACTCCCCTTTATTTAAGGTAATCTGAAAAGGAACACCGGGCGGATTAAGTTTATCCGTAACCACACTTGGCGTAATAGTTACGAGGGTATTATCTTCAGAAGCTGCAATTAAAAATTCACTGTTTTTACCACCAGTATTAATTCCAAAAATTCCACCGTTGAAAATATTTACATGAGGATTATAACACATCGCATAATACTCTTTACCAAGCGATTCAGTTGGATAAATCATGGCGACTTCAGGGGCATTTATGGAATAGTTCAAGGCATAGACGTTGAGCGGATTATCCGAGACCAGGTGAATGGCTTTCTCCTCAACGGATTCTGAACCTATCGCTTCAACCTGTGACCATTCAAGATGTACCGGCATCGGTGTATCGGGTACGACAGTTCCTGTATAAGCAGGGGTAGTTGATTTCCCGATATAAATAGAGTAAGTGCAGGTGTAGCCTGAGCTAAGGGTGATATCGCAGGAAGGTTCATATTGAAATGTGTGGCGCCCTTCCATAAATCCGAACCAAAAATCTGTCCCTTCGGTAGATTTATGACAAGGATCAGCTCCTGCAAAAGCATTAACCGATTGCAGAATCAGGAAAAGAAATAGTATTCGGGGCCATCTCATTGCACAAACTTTTTGGCCATGAATTTAGCAGTTTTTATAAACAATGCAATGATATGTAGCACTAAGGGTGAGTTTAACTGATTAGTAGTGTCAATAAACAAGTGTAACAACCCCGGTCTGCCGGTGCAAACTGCCCAGGAAATCGACAAAATCAAGTAACCAGACATAAGAACCTGGAGGTGCAAAAGAGCCATCCCTCGTGCGACCATCCCACCCTTTAATCTCGTTATTCGCCTCAAAAATCAGATCGTCCCACCTGCTTTTTACCGTAAAATGGTATCCCTCCGACCTAATCCCTGTCGAATTAAGTAAAAATATTCGGTCAACTGGATTCGGGGCATTCGGAGAAAATCCATTAGGGGGAAAAATGCGGTCAAAAGCAATCAGAACCCGATGTGAAACTGAATCTTTACAATCATATTCACTGGACACTTTCAATAAAATAGTCCGATACCCTTTAGCCGTATAATAATGCACAGGATTTTGAACAACTGCTGTTATACTGTCACCAAAATCCCACAACCATGAGCTTGCCAATGTGCTCAAATCCAGGAAGGAAACTGTTGGATTATAACTATATACGATTGAATCGCTCATGCTAAATGCGGCAATTGGAAGCGGTACAGCGTAGACCATTCCGGGTATGGAAGCCATATTTGAACAATTGTCGCTGTTTGTAGCTTTCAGTTGAATATCGTATTTGCCGGATTGGAGATATTTATGGGTAGGAAATGAACCGGCTCCGGAATTTCCATCTCCGAAATTCCAGTCGTAATGAACCAATGGGTCAGGATTTGTTACCGCGAACTGGAATGAATCAGGAAGACAACGCTCGGAATACTTTACAGTCCATGGACTCAAATCGGGTGTCACCAGAATATTATTTATTGTACTTGAATCAGAACATCCATTTTGTTCAACGACAAGTTTAAGGTTCCGTCTGTTCCGATTGATGCCAACGGGTATAACCTCATGGATTAACCCGGTACCACTTGCGATTGGCTCACCACCAAAATTCCAGATGAAATTTGAAATTGCCGGATTTGCATCACCAGAATAGGTAACATCAAGATTATAGCCATAACAGGTTGTTGAATCTATGGAGAAAGTTACTTTAGGCAGGGGAATCACAGGAACCCTAAAATCCCTGTTCTCTTTACAACTTCCGCGGGTTGCGGTAACCGAGTAGGAGGTGGTTTGTGTTGGTGTGGCAACAGGATTTGCGATTTGTGCATTTGATAGCGTTGCGGAAGGTGACCAGGAATAAGTAGCTGGAACAGAATTTTTATCCGCTTGGTTTAAGGTAACACTTTCCCCCTGACAGATCGGAGCAATAACAGCAGAGTTTAAAGTTACTGTATTCACGATTAAGTCAAGTGTGGCAGAAAGTTCCAAAACAGGTTCATCCTTGTAACCGCCAAACTCGATTAAATAACCAGAAGTGCTTTGATTGTCATTCGCATAGTCATTCCACTTCAAATTTGTTGTAATATGAGCATAATCCTCACCCGGCACATTACCCGCACCACAAGTAACTACGTTATTAACACTTGTCCAATTGTTCGGCTCATAGGTGCAATGATCACCATTATAATTATCCCAATTATTCCAATTAAAGTAATACGGATTTCCCTGAGGATCTTTTACTGGTCCGTAAACGCCGGGAGGGGAATTTAATTTAGCTATAATTCCTGACCCTTTCCAGAAAAGAAGTCCATCACCACCACCCATCAATCCTTCAGGTCCGGTTACCCAACGCCATTCTTCCTCTACCTTCGCATCGGAAGCTCCTATCCAACCTTCACCTACAGTTTTTAAATTAATAAAATCACTTTCTCCTTTGGTTAATATTGTTGCTAGATAACCTCTTAACAGTCCATGATACGAAGTTGCGGCAGCCTGATCTCTTGCATCAGTCCATTTAATCCCAGGTTTTGAGATAAACTGATAAAAGTGTTTGGTCTCATCAAGATAATCGGCATCATCGAGCGTGATTGAAATTTTACGGGCACCCAACGTAGGTACGGCTTTATTATTCTTATAGGTAACTTTCTGAATAGCGTCCCTGTAATCAAAATTAGTTGGAGTAACTGATCCATTTGGTTTAAGTAGCAAAACACCTTTTGGTTGATCCCATGTTCCATTAATAGAACTTATGCCACCTGGATAAACTAATTCATCTTCTCCTGAAACAAAGCCCTTACTAATTGAAATTTTCATTCCGGTGATTACAAAGTTACCCTCAATAGTCAAACTGCCCGCGACGATAACCGGATTCGTACAATATTGAACCGGAAAATCATGATTAAGTTTAATAGCTATGACAGGAACATCCCCTTTGGCAATATCAATACCAAAGGTAAAAATCAGTGCAAAAAGAAACCAGGTTTTCAATTGTTTTGCCTTATTGGTAGAATTCATAATTTATTTGCCGGCAACACACCGTTCTCCAAAAATTGTACTGCCAATCCTTACCATGGTACTTCCATTTTCGATGGCAAGCAGGTAATCATCGGACATTCCCATAGAGATTTCGCAAAAGGTATCGTTTTGCTGAAAGAAGGTGGTTTTCAATTTATCAAACAACCCCTTGAGGGTGGAAAATTCCATATTTATTTGGGAGGAATCATCTGTAAAAGTGGCCATACCCATTACACCGGAGAAGACAATATGGTCAAGTTCTGCCAGATCATTACCGGTAAATAAGGTATCAGCCTCTTCAGGTAAAAAACCAAATTTCCCCTCCTCACTGGCAATATGAAACTGGAGCAGACACGGAATCTTCCTCTCTGCCCGACGGGCTTCTTCGTTAATTGTTTTAAGAATTTTAAGGCTGTCGGCAGCATGAATTAAGGCAATAAAAGGCGCGATAAACTTCACCTTGTTCGATTGCAGATGACCAATAAAGTGCCACTCAATATCTTTAGGTAATGATTCCCACTTTCGAACAAGCTCCTGAACCTTATTCTCGCCAAAGTGCCGTTGCCCTGCGTTGTAGGCCTCCAAAATCTCCTCATCACTCCGGGTCTTTGAAACTGCAACAAGCTGAACGCCAACGGGCAATATTGAACGGATCAGATTTAATTTATCTTCAATTGACATTTGGCTGAATTTTCATTCAAAGGTACAAAAATGTCTTTATATATTGCCACTGCACCCGGTTGTTATTTGCAAATAGTCATTCTTAATCCGGGAGGGTGTCCATTCAATTTTGTTTATCTTTACACCGTTTTAAAAGTGGTTTGATTGAAAAAAGACCTGATGAGAAAATACCTTATTTTATTGCTGATTACCGGATGCTCGATTGCTACATACGGACAAAATAAAGATTTCAAAACTGAGCTCTATATGGGGGTTTCAGGGGGGTCGACTTTTACAAAGGTGAGATTTTATCCCAGTATCCTGGAGTCTTACATGCAGGGATATGCAAGCGGTATTATGTTCAGGCTGATATCTGAACCACATATCGGCTTTCAGGCAGAGGTCAATTTTACGCAGAAAGGGTGGAAAGAGGATACGGCCGGTTATTCACGGCGTTTGAATTATGTCTCGATTCCGATTATGACCCATATCAATATTGGAAAGAAATCGGTTCGGTTCATACTTAATCTTGGACCTGAAGTTGCCTTTAAAATTTCAGAAAAAGAGCAGTTTAAAGATCCTGCAACCAGTGAACCCGGTGGTCCGGGCTATCGTACTTTTTTCGGAAAACCCACAGACAACTCACTCGATTTACTCTTTACGGTTGGACTGGGAATGGAATATCATCTAAAAAGAGGAGGTGCTTTTGCACTTGAGGGGCGCGGCTTTTACAGTCTGCCGAACCTGTTTAATTCCAAAAATTATATCTACACAATTTCCCAGGGTAACGGAATACAGGTTAAGCTGACCTACCTCTTTGAACTTGCAAAAAAGAGGAAGTGATGGCTTTAAGTTATCGCTCGATTTGGATCAATTCAAATTGTTGTGGACATTAATTTTCTATAAACGATTTGTTGGTTGCTATTTAATTTGACAATTTCAAATTAAATTCAAAATAGATAAAAATTCAATTTAATACTTTTCCCCACAATTTTTTCATCCGATCCCTCGTTTTCTGAGCGATTAATCATCTTCATCATAATAATGAGACTAACAATTTTAAAAAAAAGGCGACCCTCAAGGCCGCCTTTCTTATTTGTTAATCCAGTTCATGTACCACTAAACCCGATCTGAGTTTAGGCTCAAACCAGGTGGTTTTTGGCGGCATTATATTTCCTGAATCTGCAATATCAATCAGTTGCTTCATCGATACCGGATAGAGCGCAAAGGCCACTTTCATGTCGCCTGAATCGACCCGACCCTTTAATTCACCAAGTCCACGGATACCTCCGACAAAATCAACCCGCTTGTCAGTTCTTAAATCCTTTATTCCCAATATTTTATCGAGAATAAGATTTGAAAGGATCGTAACATCCAATACGCCGATCGGATCATTATCGTCAAAGCGTCCTGGTTTGGTAACAATCTTATACCATTCACCTTCAAGATACATGCTGAACGTATGCAACTGATCAGGCTTACAGATTTGAACACCTGTTTTATGGATTTCAAAATCTTCACCAATTTTCGCTACCAGTTCAGCGGCCGAAAGTCCATTAAGATCCTTTACAGTACGGTTATAATCGATAATTTTCAACTGGTTATCAGGGAAATGAACGGCCAGGAAATAGTTATACTCCTCTTCACCGGTATGATTGGGATTTTTAGCCCGTTTTTCTTTTCCAACCAGAGCTGCAGCAGCGGTCCGGTGATGTCCGTCAGCCACGTAAGTAGCAGGAATCTCAGCGAAAAGCCTCACGATTTCAGCGATAGTCTCGCTCTGATCAACTATCCAGAAGTGGTGTCCAAAGCCATCTTCTGCGACAAAATCATATGCCGGCAATTGGGTTGAGACAATTTTCTCAACGATAGCGTCCAACTCTTTCACTGCAGGATAGGCGAAAAAAACAGGTTCCATATTGGCATTGGTAATGCGAACATGCTTCATCCGATCCTCCTCTTTATCATTGCGGGTGAGCTCATGTTTCCGGATCACACCATTCAGATAGTCATCCACCGATGCACAACCAACGATCCCGTATTGTGTTCTTCCATCCATGGTTTGAGCATAGATATAAAGCACCTCTTGGGTATCTTTAACGAGCCATTTCCTGTTCCGCCAAAGATCAAGATTATCAGCGGCTTTCTGATACACAGCCGGATCGTGTTCGTCAATCCCCGAAGGAAAATCGATTTCGGGTTTTATGATATGCAATAATGTATACGGATTTCCGTCAGCCTCAACGCGGGCCTCTTCAGAATTGAGCACATCGTAAGGTCTTGAAGCCACCTGGGATGCCAGTTCAATCGGAGGCCTGAGCCCTTTAAATGGTTTTAAAACAGCCATAATTTAGTTTTGTGATTCAAATTCTTTCATAGCATCAACCAGTACTGCAACGCTCTCGATTGGCATTGCATTATAGATCGACGCTCTGAATCCTCCCACGCTGCGGTGACCTTCGATTCCAAGGATATTCAATTCTTTTGCCTTTGCGAGAAACGATTTTTCAAGCGCTTCATAACCCGGAGCCATAACGAAGGTAACATTCATGCGGGAGCGATCTTCAGGATCAGGAACCGGACAAACGAACATTTTATTGCGGTCGATCTCGTCATACAACAATTTTGCTTTGGCCAGATTCTTAACTTCCATAGCTTTGATTCCCCCATTATCTTTCAACCATGTCAAAGTCTGAAGTGCTGAAAAGACCGGTAAACACGGTGGAGTATTAAACATCGATTCTCCTTCGATATGGGTGAGATAATTGATCATGGTTGGAATTGGACGACCGGCTTTTCCAAGAGCATCTTTGCGGACAATGACCAGAGTAACACCTGCAGGGGCAAGATTTTTTTGTGCTCCGGCATAGATAAGATCATATTTCGAAATGTCGATCGGACGGCTGAAAATATCGGAAGACATATCGGCTACCAATGGAACAGGGGAGTCGATATCCTTGTAAATCTGTGTTCCGAAAATGGTGTTATTGGAAGTAATGTGTAAATAATCGATGTCTGAAGGAATTTCAACATTTTTGGGAATGTAATTGTAATTCTTATCTTTTGATGAGGCTACTTCAACAACTTCACCGAAAAATTTGGCCTCTTTAAGCGCCTTTGAAGCCCAGACACCTGTATTGTAATAACCGGCCTTTGTCTTGAGCAGGTTAAAAGGGACCATATAAAACTGTGTACTTGCTCCACCTTGCAAAAAGAGCACCTCATAACCTTCAGGTACCTCAAGTAACTCCTTGACCAACGAGATGGCTTCATTCATCACGGCAATAAACTCTTTGCTGCGATGAGAAATTTCCAGGACAGAAAGAGATGTCCCTGCAAAATTAATAATTGCTTCCGCTGTTTTCTGAATGGTAAACTCAGGAAGAATGGATGGGCCTGCGTAAAAATTGTGCTTTTTCATTTGGAGGAAATTAAATGTGATAAATTTTTATAGTATGACATAACTCAGTTATTACCGAAAGAGGGCAAACTGGAAAACATGCTTTCCAGCTGCAAAATTAACACATTTGGCATAAAAAGGGCAAGAATCGATTGAAATAAAGCTGCCTAAATGAATGGTGTATTCACAATCCGGGCCTTCAACCGCTTATTGCGAACCAATATATAAATCTCAGTTCCTAGATTACTAAATTCACTTTTAATATAACCCATACCGATACCTTTTTCAAGAACAGGCGATTGCGTACCTGAGGTTACGATACCAATTACGACACCTTCCGAATCGACTATCTCATATCCATGGCGCGGAATGCCCCTGTCAATCATCTCGAAACCTTTCAACTTTCGTGTTACCCCTTCCCTCTTTTGATTAAGAAAAAGTTGTTTGTCGATAAACTCCTTACCGGCAGTAAATTTTGTGATCCAGCCAAGTCCTGCCTCTATCGGAGAAGTTGTATCATCAATATCGTTTCCGTAAAGACAATATCCCATTTCAAGTCTTAGGGTATCACGAGCACCAAGTCCGATTGGTTTTATCCCTTCTTCTTTCCCTGCTTCGAAAATGGCATTCCAGATCGGTCCGGCAAATTCGTTATAAAAATAAAGTTCAAATCCGCCGGCTCCCGTATATCCGGTTGCAGAGATAATAACTTCCGGTATCCCGGCAAAAGTTCCCACTTTAAAAGTGTAGTATTTGATTAACGAGAGATCGGTATCGGTTAATTTCTGCAAAATCTGTGCTGCTTTGGGGCCTTGAACAGCCAATTGGCATATATTAGCAGAGGCATTTTCCAGTACAGCTCCCAAATCGTTTTGAGAAACCAGCCAATCGTAGTCTTTCTCAATGTTTGAAGCGTTTACAACCAGTAAATATTTATTCGGTTCAAAGTAATAAACCAGCAAATCATCAACGATCCCCCCTTTCCCATTTGGAAAACACGAGTATTGTGCCTGCCCGATTACCAAGGCAGCAGCATCGTTTGTAGTCACTTTCTGGATAAAAGCAAGGGCATTAGGACCTTTAACCCAAATCTCACCCATGTGCGACACATCAAAAACACCTGCGCCATTTCGGACAGTCATGTGTTCGTCTTTAATACCTGAATATTCAACTGGCATTTGAAATCCCGCAAATTCTACTATTTTCGCATTGTAAAGTTTATGAATCTCATAAAAGGGGGTCGTAATCATTATCGTATGATTTAAAAATTAGATGATGGTGTAAAATTAAAACTTTCAAAGGGACTTAAAGCTGAATAATCTCATTTTGATTTATTTTTAAATACGTAATTTCAAACTTTCAAAATCTGATCTCAAAAACACACCTCAAATTATGGCATATACCAATTTAGATTACCTGAGAAATATTACTGGCGGCGATACTGAATCGATGCGGGAAATCATTCTTCTATTCATTGAGCAGGTACCGGAGTTTATCGGAAAATTAAGAAAACACCTAATCGAAAAAAATTATCCCGAGTTAGGCAAAGAGGCGCATAAAGCAAAATCCTCCGTCATGATCCTGGGGATGAACGATCTTGGTCATGACTTAAAGTCGCTTCAGCTGGCCACCATCAGTGGAACTGGTGAAGAAAACTATGAGAAACAGGTAATCAGATTTGAGAAGGAATGTGAGCTTGCCGTCGCAGAATTACAGGAAGAGCTGCTAAAGTTAAAATAAACGAAAGCTTGCTATTTCGGCGGTTTCATCATTAAAATTTCTTCTGCAAATTCATAGGTATAGCTGGACACTTCAGCCAAACTTTTAGAGGTAAGATTACAGGCAATAACGTGTGTTCCAGCATTTGGAAATGCCCGGCCAAATTTTTGTGACTCGGGGGTACTCACTTTACCAAACATCTCCAATTCAGCCTTCACTTCCACAACCTGATCCTGATGCTTCTCATCTTTGTAGTAATATCCAAGGAATAAGGGGCATCTGACTTTAGCGAAAACGTCATCATTCATCGTAACATCGATCAGTTGCTGAAGAAACACCGGCCCTTCTGCCCTGTAGGTGCAATACCAGTATTTACAGATCTCCCCGGCGGGGTCGTCTGATGAGACTCTGAAATCACCTCCAAAATTGAGTCTGGCAATCTGCAAACCCCATGGTTTGGATAATAAAAGGGAGGCTTTCTGTTTTATCCTCACATTTGGAGAATAGAGAATAAGCCCGGAAACCTTATCCGGAAAATCGGCAGCAAGCTTAAGACCCAGCGTTCCACCCGTAGAAGTTCCCATGATGACCACCTTTTTTCCCAGCTGGCCTGCGATCACCAGGGCCAGTTTAGCCGATTCATAAAGCCGGTCAGGAGTCATATCGATCAACGCATTCTCAGTCTCAAGTCCATGTGAAGCCAGTCTTGCCAGAAAAGCATTGCACTTGTATTTTTTGGGGAAATCCTCATTTATTGGAAACCCCTCCCTTCTGCTGGCCGAAAAACCATGTAAATAGAGGAGTACATATTCGGTTTGTGAATGGAGTGAATCGTTGGCCCAGATAATCTTAGCCTCGTTCCCGGGACGGACTTTTTCTGCAGATTCCATACGGGTCACAAATTCAGCGGCATCACCACTAACCACTGGCAGATCCGGATTTAATACTGGCCTAGGCATTACCGGACCCATGAAATAGGATAAAACCAATACTAAAACTATTGCAACTATAATTTTCAAAGCTTTCATTTTCTTCTAATTATCTTAATTATCACTTGATTCGTATGATGGCGGTCCTTGTGCGTCCATCCATTAATATTTCCAATTTATCCTTAAATCTCACATGCTTGACATATTTCCCTTCCCAAATTATCTCCTGCTGGTCGAGAAAGTCAAATTTAACAAAATCAGCGCTTTTTATATCAGGAACAGAAAAATAGCCGACATTCATGGAGGTGACATTATGAAAAAAGTGGGAACCGAGCGATGCCTCAAGCGGATAATTGGGTAATCCAATTTCAACAATCACACGGGCATTATTTATTTGGGCCCAGTTTACAGGAATTCCGGTATATTCGTCTCTTGTACCCCACCGGCCTGGACCGATCAAAACAAACTGTTTGCCGGTCGTACTAAAGGTTTTGTTTACCTCAGCAATCTCAAGGGCAATTTCAGCAGTTTTTGTCTTATCAAAATGGTTAACATCCACATAAACGACGTCGGCAACCCCGGATATCCTGCCATTACCCATTCCCTTGGTCGACTTTAATAGGAGATTGGAGATATCTGCAGTGTCCAGATCAATCTTTATCTCAGCTTCCCGCCTGATTAACGGCTTAAGCTGAAGCAGATAAAATGTCGGCCATCCGTTTTCTCCGCTGTTCAGGTCCAGGGCATACTCCAATTCGACAGGAGCACCCATGGCCTGCTTAAAAATCTTCATGAGTAGCATTAGTGCATCGGCCAATGGGACATGCTGATATTCAAGGATATTGGCAAAATTAATCACACGGGTTCCCTTGGTTCCAATTCCGGGAGTCATATAATCATTTTCCTTACTATAGGTCGAAGCACAGTGTTCAAGTACGCCGTCCTTCTCAGCCTCAGAAATTTTATATTTACGAATAGCTGCCATCTCCCCTTCCATTGTGAGGTCAAAATTGTTGTAATTCATGTCAATGGCATAAAAATCACGCTGCGAATCTCTTAGCTGATCTGCGATTGAATTGTTGTTCAGGGTCGGGTATTTGGGACAAAATCTGAAGGCCTTCTCCCCTCCCACAACTGCCTGTCCCAAACCAACGGCTATCACCCCAAAACCGTCCTCAGGCTCCATATACGAGAAGGGATAATAATTATATGATTGAGCTACACCACTTACATCAACATAAAATTTATCATTATGATTCTGACCTACAACAGGTTGAATCACGACAGCCATCTTCTCCTCTTCGATTTTATAATTTACTGCATTGAAATAGGCCCGGGCATCATCGCTAAATACTGAGGCGAATACCAATTTCACTGCGGTCCGAAGCTGTTCAAACCTGACATTTTCATCAGGGTGACTATTGGGGATCAGGTAGGTGGAGTAAACACCTGAAAACGGCTGAAGCAATGAATCCTCAAAGAGACCTGAAGACCTGACTGCCAATGGCTTATTAACTTGTCTGACATATTGAAGTAACCGTTCATTTAGGGTGTTACTCAGGTTTGCCTTGAGAAACTGTTCATTAACAAGCGCGAAATCGGTCTGGTGGTAGGCCACATCAAAAAGGTTATTAGCCTCCATAAAATTATCAAACTCAATAGCGCCGATTATCGTTGTTGCCGGCATCCGGATATTAATGCCGGGTATTAAAGCTTTCATGTCGATATTCTCAACCAGGTTACACATAAAAGCCAGGCCTCTCCCCTTCCCTCCGAGCGATCCGAGTCCCATTCTTACGATATAACGGTTCCCGTTTAAAAGAAAGGGATCAAAATTGATAATCCTTCCACGATTCCTTTTCTCATGAACATCCGCAAACACACTCAGGCAGATATCCCTAAGCCGGGCCGGATCATCAAATTCATCCGTTTTATACGGAATCAGCCGTTCGGCAATATTGATCTCACCCCGCGCCAGCAACCAGGTTGAAAAATCGTTCGACTTTCCGTGGAAGATCAATGATTCCAGAGGGACCTCCCCAATGAGTGTTTCAAATTCGTGAAGGTTTCGGGCTATTCCAATCTGTTTCCCAGTGTCATCACGAAAAATAAAATCGCCAAATCCCAGATTGCTATTGATAAACTCATTGATATCATGTGAAAGTGTATCCGAATTTTTGTTGATAAATCCGGCCTGGATCTCTACTGCTCTGGCGGAATTTGAGATATCGTGCGACTGAAGCAAAAGTGGGATCGGATAACGGAGCGTTTGCTTTACAAATTTAAGAAGTTCAATTCCGGCATCCTCGTCATTTACCCCGTTCCGGGCAAATTTCACATCTGAAATAACACACAACAGGTTCTCCTTATACTCGTATATCAACTCCAATGCATCTTCATAGGTACTAACCAGCAACACTTTAGGACGAGCCCTGTATTTAAATATTTTGTGAAGTTCCTCGGTAGATTCGTCCGACACCAGCGCCTGTGTCTGGGTCATTACACTGGTAAAGAGCAGTGGCAAATAGCGTGAATAATACTTTATGGAATCTTCAACCAATAAGATAATCCGAACACCTCCCAACCGGGTATCCCTGGCCGCATTTTTCTTATCCTCGATATATTTGATCATTGCGAGGAAAACGTTCGAATTGCCATTCCAGACGAAAACGCGGTCAATAGCTGGTATCCTATCGGCAGCTATCTTAAAAAACCGCACATCGCTATTGTTGTTAACCAGCAGAAGTATGGGAATACGGGGTTTTGCTGCATAGATCTCCTCGACAACCTTGAGTGGCATCTCCTTATCCACGCCGGCCATAATTATTGCCAGGTCAAAATGGCGCGTATTCAAAACCCTGCTAACATCCTCTTCTGAATTGACGCTGGTAAAACGGGGAGCTGCATACAAATTCAACTGCAGATACTCTCCAAAGATCTTGTCTGAGAATTGCCCCTCTCTTTCAATGGCATAGGCATCATAAAGTGTGGCAAAAAGCAGCACCTCTTTAACCTTATTGGGCATCAGCTCCTGAAAGATGTCCCGATCAGTTTTTCTTCTTTTGTAAATAGCTGATATTGAAATATTTTCGAATTTTTCCATAGGGGAATTAAATCAGATCTTAACCCTATAAAGTTAATTAAAAATTGGATTAAAGCAGAAAAGGGACCTAAGCCCCTTTCCCTATTTCTATTTATATCTACTTATTTATACTTTGTTTCCCTTTAATTCAATTTATTTCGTTTTACTCAACTTCCCATGTATTTCCGCTGCTCAGAAGATCGTCGATTGTTTTAATCTTAGCCTTACTTTTTACAGCGGCAATCTGTTCTTCCATGAGCTGATCATAAACAGGAGCCTCAACGGCACGAATCACCCCCATCGCCACAGGAAAATCAGGCAGTTTCATCCCGATCAGTTGCTGATGCACATAACCATTGGGTTCAGTAACATCATGAATCAGAATATCCTCCTTTGTAATCCCGTTTTCGCCAATGGTGGCAACTTTTAGCATTGCCTTATCAAAGATGAGCCCTTTATCCTTGTTGTTCCCAAAGATCATTGGCTCGCCATGCTTAAGAAAAATCTGACGCTCTTCGCGCATTTTTGGATCCGAAATTTCGGCATGAATTCCATCGTTGAAGATCACACAATTTTGCAGGACCTCTACAACCGAAGTTCCCTGATGTTTTGCAGCCTCTTCAAAAACCTCCTGCGAATGTTTGATGTTATTGTCTACCGCTCTTGCAAAGAAACTACCGCCTGCTCCAAGGATCAGCTGTCCCGGGATAAATGGGCTCTCAATAGTCCCTTGCGGGGATGTTTTGGTAATAGCCCCTCTGTCGGAAGTAGGAGAATACTGACCTTTAGTGAGTCCGTAAATTTTATTATTAAAAAGGATGATATTCAGGTTAATATTTCTGCGAATCGCATGAATAAAATGGTTTCCACCGATTGCCAGTGCATCACCATCACCTGTGATTTCCCATACACAAAGTTTTGGATTTGCACATTTCACCCCTGAGGCTACCGCTGCGGCACGACCATGAATGGTATGAAAACCAAAGGTACTCATATAATACGGGAATCTCGAAGAGCACCCAATTCCCGAAATCACGGCAAAATCCTCTTGCCTGATCCCCAGAGTTGCCATTGCTTTCTGAATGGAGTTTAAAACGGCATGATCCCCACAACCTGGACACCACCTTACTTCGTTCTCGCTTTTAAAATCTTTTAAAGTATATTCTAGTATTTCAGCCATTACTTTTCCTCCAGAAGTTTTTCAAAATTTTCAACTAATTCCTGCACCGTAAATGGTAATCCCTGCATTTTGTTATACTGATAATAATGGAAACCAGGAACTTTATCCCTTAGATAACCAGCAAACTGTCCCAGATTTAATTCGCATACCACAATTTTCTTAAACTGTGCAAAAACCTTTGCTGTATTGGCAGGAAGTGGCTTGATGTAGTTAAAATGAGCCAGCCCTGCTTTCACCCCTTTACCCAACAGGTCACGAAGGGCACCATCCATGTAGCCGTATGTACCACCCCATCCAACGATCAGCAGATCACCTTCCTGATCACCAGCTACTTCAATATCGGGGATCATTTCAACAACCCTGTTTACTTTTGCTTCGCGAATATCTGACATCCGCTGATGATTCATCGGATCATGACTCACATTGCCTGCTGCATCCTTTTCAAGACCGCCAATCCGGTGCTGGAAACCATCCATTCCGGGAATTGCCCATTCACGGGCTAATGTTTTTTCGTCACGCGCATATGGTTTGAAAGTTGCCGGATCGGTTGCCATTCGGGGAGTTATGGTCGGTAATTCGCTAAACTTAGGAATTTTCCATGGCTCTGAACCATTCCCTAAAAATCCGTCAGTTAAGAGCACTACGGGAACCATCCGTTCCAACGCTATTTTGGCAGACATGAACGCGTAATGAAAGCAATCGGATGGAGTAGATGCAGCTATTACTACCAGCGGACTCTCCCCATTCCGGCCGTATAGGGTCTGCAGCAAGTCAGATTGTTCTGTTTTCGTTGGAAGTCCTGTCGATGGACCACCCCGTTGCACATTAACGACTACAAGTGGCAATTCAGCCATCACACTTAGGCCTAAAGCTTCAGACTTAAGGGCAAAGCCCGGACCGGAGGTTGTAGTAACAGCCATCTTACCGGCAAAGGATGCTCCGATAGCAGTACAGATTCCTGCGATCTCATCTTCAGCCTGAAAACTCTTTACGCCAAAATCCTTTCTGGCAGCAAGCGCCTGCAGAATCTCAGTTGCAGGGGTAATGGGATACGAACCTATAAATAAGTCAAGACCTGCCTTTTGAGAAGCAGCAAGCAGTCCCCAGGCAGTTGCCAGATTTCCGTTGATATTCCGGTAAGTCCCTTTTTCAATTTCCGCGGGGTGAACAATATATCTTGGAGTTAGGTGCTCAAGAGTCAAACCATAATTCCAGCCGGCATGTAATACGCGAAGATTAGTTTCAACAACAACCGGGCTTTTGGCAAATTTCAGTTTGATAAATTTCTCAATATAATCGAGTGGCTTACTAAAAACCCAGCAAATCAAACCTAAGGCAAACATGTTTTTGCTCCTGAGAATACTCTTGTTGTCAATATCGAGATCCTTCAACGCCTCCCTTGTCATGCTGGTAATTGGTACAGCTACCTTAAAATAATCCTGCAGGTTACACTCTTCAAACGGATCATCCGTTTTTAGTTTTGCCTTGTCAAAATTCTTCTGTGTAAAACTGTCAACATCATAGAAAATGGTTCCACCAGGTTTCATAAAATTGGCATTTGCCTTTACTGCAGCCGGGTTCATTGCGACCAATACATGGGCAAAATCGCCTGGAGTTTTGACACTCCCTTTCCCAAATTGAACCTGAAATCCTGATATACCTCCAATCGTCCCCTGAGGGGCCCTGATTTCGGACGGGTAATCCGGGAATGTGGAGATATCGTTCCCAAACAATGCTGAAGTATCTGAAAAAAGTGCTCCGGTCAACTGCATTCCATCTCCGGAGTCTCCCGAAAACCGGATTGCTACCTCTTCCAGTTCAATGATTTTTGTACCAATCATAAAAATAAAATAATATTTATACCTGTTTTAATCCTGCAATATTGAGCACATATTAGTAATTTTGGGGATACTAATTTTGGTGCACAAATTTAAACATTTTTAATCGAATGGCTATCATAAAATCACTCCGCGGAAAAACACCTGTTTTTGGTCAGGATTGCTGGCTAGCAGAAACAGCCGTCGTTATTGGAGATACAACTTTAGGTGACGGCTGCAGTATCTGGTATGGAGCTGTGCTTCGCGGCGATGTTCATTACATTCATATCGGGAATAACGTAAACATTCAGGATAATGCCGTTATTCACGCCACCTACCAGAAATCACCTACCCAAATCGGGAATAATGTCACCATAGCTCACGGAGCCGTTGTCCATGGCTGCACCATTCACGACAATGTATTAATCGGAATAAATGCGGTGGTTCTTGATGATGTAATAATCCATAGCGACTCAATTATCGCAGCAGGAGCCATAGTTACCAAGGGAACGATTGTTGAGTCGGGCGCTGTGTATGCAGGCTCACCTGCCAAAAAAATCAAGGATATCAGTCCCCGGTTGCTCGAAGGTGAAATCAACAGGATTGCAAATAATTATCACATGTATTCGGGATGGTACAAAGAGGAGTTATGAGTTATGAGTGATGAGTGATGAGAGATGAGTTATGAGTGATGAGAACAATATAATGTCGTAATTAATATTTTTCTCTTTTGACCTCCCCCAACCCAGACCTCCCCCAACCCCTTGCTTCGGCTTCGCTCAGCAGCCTTAAAGGGGAGTAAGGTATAGATTGCTGGCCATATGTCTCCCCTTTGGGGAGATTTAGAGGGGTCAAAAAGGAGAAAATTAGAATTTTAAGTAATACATTATATCTTTTCCATAACTTAAGTTCTGAGTGAGGATAAGTAAATAATTTATAACTCATAACTCTTAACTCATAATTTATAACTCATAACTCTTAACTCATAATTTATAACTCATATCTCATAACTTAATTCTGCTTGCACCTTACCCTTCGAATCCGGGTCCAAAATATTTTGATAAACAGGTAAATTTAAATATTTTTGTCTGCCTTTTTAATTAAACGCTATTAAACAATTTAAGAGATACATGAAACCAACCTTAGTAATTCTTGCAGCCGGAATGGGCAGTCGTTATGGCGGGCTCAAGCAACTCGATGAAGTTGGTCCAAATGGAGAAGCCATAATCGATTATTCACTCTATGATGCCATAAGAGCAGGATTTGGGAAAGTCATTTTTGTAATTCGGACCGATTTTGCACAAGAGTTCAAAGCAAAATTCGAGCCCAAACTTGCAAATCGGATTGAAGTTGGTTATGTATACCAATCGTTGGATAAAATACCTGCAGGATCAGTTGTTAATCCGGAGAGAGAAAAGCCCTGGGGAACTGCCCACGCAACACTGATGGCAGAAACGGTTGTGCATGAACCAATGGCAGTAATCAATGCCGATGATTTTTATGGAAGCGCAGCCTATCGGGTAATGGATGAATTCCTGACTTCCTCAACAGATGATAATGAATATTCAATGGTTGGTTATAATGTTGCCAACACCCTTTCGGAATTTGGTACCGTTTCGCGGGGAGTCTGTAATACGGACGAAAATGGTAATCTGACTACTGTCGTTGAGAGGACTAAAATCAAACGGGATGAGGACGGTATTTTCTATTACGAAAATGACGATCGTTTCAAACTTGAGGAGAATACCCCTGTCTCGATGAATTTCTGGGGACTCAAACCAAATGTATTTAATTACCTTAACCAGGGCTTTAAAGATTTTCTTGTGCACCAGGGGGGTGAATTAAAATCGGAATACTTCATACCTCTGTTAATAAACGATAACATCGTAAATGGGACGATCAGGACAAAAGTTCTGCAATGTGATTCACCCTGGTTTGGAGTGACTTACAAGGAAGATAAACCGTTTGTCCAACAGCGGATTAAAGAGCTCATTGAATCTGGCGCATATCCACAGAATCTTTGGATCTGACATAATGGAGTAACAATATTAAATTAGCTACACAATTAAAATCTACTATTTATGAATAACCCATTATTTCGCGAACTGGTTTCCAATTTCGATATTAATTTAACTATCAAAGAGATAGCTGCATATGGAACAGGGCATATCAATGACACCTATTTGGTAAAAACTATACCTGAAGAGGCGCCTGATTATATGCTTCAGCGCAAAAACCATAAAATCTTCAAGAATGTTCCCGGGATGATGAAAAATATTGTCATCACGACCGATCATATCCGGAGGAAGCTTATTGCTGAAGGTGTAGCTGAGGTCGACCGGAAAGTAATGACCTATATTGCAGCAAAGGACGGACAAATGTTTGTCAATGACGCAGAGGGAAATTACTGGACTCTATTTCAGTTCATTGCCGATTGCCGTGTTGTTGAGAACATACAAAGACCGGAACAGGCCTTCAGGGCTGCACGCGCTTTTGGCCATTTCCAGCAACAACTTGCTGATCTTTCGGGGGAGATGCTTATCGAAACTATTCCTAATTTCCACAATGGGATATCCCGACTAAACGATTTTAAGTTGTCAATTTCTCAGGATATAGCCGAAAGGGTTAACGAAAACCAATTGTTAATCAATAAAATTCTTGACAGATCAACTGAAATGACGGCTCTTCAGCGTGGTCTTAATGACAAAACATTACCATTGAGGATCACCCATAATGATACGAAAATCAATAATATTCTCTTCGATCAGGATAATAACGCACTCTGCATTATTGATCTTGACACTGTAATGCCAGGTTCTGCCCTTTACGATTTTGGGGATGCAATCCGCACGTTGGGAAACAAAGCCCCGGAGGATGAGCCCGATCTCGAAAAAATTGTCTTTAATCAGGAGATCTACGAAGCGTTTACCCAGGGATATCTCTCGGAAGCAAAAACATTCCTCACTAAAGCAGAGATTGATCAACTCCCCTTTTCGTGCCGTTATATGGCCTGGGAGCAGGCAATGCGGTTTTTTACGGACTACCTCAATGGTGATACCTACTATAAAACAGATTACGAAGGACATAACCTGGTAAGAACAAAGGCACAAATCCGCTATCTTGAGGTTCTGGAAGAAAACAGAGCAGTGATGGAAGGGATTGTTAATAAGAGCTAAGGGCTTACAAAATAAATAAGAATAATCGATTACCTAATTGATAAAGCCCCTGTAGATTTTAAAAATCCACAGGGGCTATTCAATCAAGGATAATTTCTATCCAATTAGTTTTCATCCCTATTTCCGGATGGTAAATTCAAAATTAGTCCCCAGACCAATTTCAGAAGTCAGCCTGATTGTTCCGCCCAGACCTTCAACCAACGATTTTACTGTTGCCAGACCGATGCCCGTACCTTTATCCCCCGATTTATCAGTTAATGATGCCGTTTCAAAAATTTCTAATACCCTATCCTGATCCTCTCTTTTAATTCCCGGACCATTATCGATAACATTAAACATTACAAAATCACCATGATCAGTCATTGCAATAGTTATTCGGCACTCTTTTTTATCATTGTATTTGATGGCATTGACCAGTAAGTTTAAAAATATCTGTTCCAATGCCACTTTATTGGTGTAAATAGAAATATGATTTTCGAAACCATAACCGAATTCAACCAATCTCTTAGGATCTACCAATTTTATGATATCACGCACTAAAGACCATACATTCAGTTGCTGTTTATCTTCGGAGAGTACCTTTGTATTCTGACTATAATTTAAAATGCCATCTATAATATGTATCAGAGAATCGGCAGAAGTATTGATCATCTTAATATATTTCAGCCCATCCGCCCCTAAATTTTTAGAGTATTGATTTTCAATATGATTTGCAATCATAACAATTGTTGCCAGGGGCGATTTAATATCATGTGCAGCTGTCCCGGCAAATTTCTCCAGGACCTTATTCTGAGCCTCTGCCTCAAAAGCTTTTATCTGAAGTTCTGACGTTATTTTTCTTAGTTCAAACAAGCTGATGATCTGATTAGACAAAGCTGTCAACGCTTTCAGCTGAAATTCATTGAGAAATTTTGGCTCGTTGTCGATAACACAAAGGGTTCCCAATGCATACCCTTCTCTATTAACCAAGGGGATACCAGCGTAAAAAATAACATGTGGATTATCGGTAACCAGCGGATTGTCATAAAACCGTTCGTCTTCCCTGGAGTCGGCAACAATGAATATATTATTCTTGTCATTTATCGCATGAGCACAAAATGCAAGTTCTCTGGGTGTTTCTGTGGCATCAAGACCATGATGGGACTTAAACCATTGTCTTTTGTCGTCAACGAGGCTAATCAGTGATATAGGAGTTCCGCAGATCTGCGATGCCAGGTAAGTAATATCATCATATTCAGGTTCAGGCATAGTATCTAAGATTGAATATGCCAGTAAGGCATCCAATCGCTTCGGCTCATCTTTAGGAATTCCCGGAAGAATCATATTCAGGCATTTAGGGTATTACAATGATAATAATAATCCTCTTTAGTAAAGAGAATTATTTCAAGTCCCAATTGTACCCGAAAATAAATAAAATATAAGAGCCCAAAATAAATTTTGTGATATTTATATTATTTTGTTTTTTTACATTCCTCAATACTTTATTGGCAACAAAATAAAATACCAGAAATTTCGTTATTTTTCTTCGCTCACTTTATGATTGAATGATCTTTAAAATTTTACAAAGGCCTTAAAAAACTTAAAATTTAAATGACAGATATCAGCCGGTCTCTCTATTTAGCTTTCAACTTTATTGGAACTTTGAGATTGTAATATTCTGACAATCCCATTTTTTTGATGATCTCTTTAAACCTGGGTTCCCTGCGTAATAGTTCAAAATCGGGATCATTGTTAATTCCGGGAAGTCCCGGCAAATGCATTTCCAATGATTTTCCGAGCCACTTCAATGACTCCGTTTTTTTTCCTGACATCGCATACCATTTAGCCAAAAACAAAGGTGCCGGTTCTGTTTTTTTTAGTTCTGAATCAATCAGCTGTTTGAGCAATTCATTTATTTTGGAATAATTGCTAACCTCCAAAACTTTGAAACTATTTCCTTCTTCCGGTGGTTTTAAGGATGAGATTTTCTGAAGCACTTCTGAAGCTTTTGAAGCATCATTTTTCCAATAAAAAATATTAAAATAATTCCAGTAGATCGCCATTGTATCACCCCCAAGCTGTTCAACTTTTCTGAAATTTATTAAAGACTCATCAAACTTACCTTCGTGGTAATAATAAAGGGCGCTTAGAAAGTAAGCTGCAGGGGAGGCAGGATCTAGCTTAAGCGATAAATTAATCTGTTGCCGTGCTTCGATGTTATTGCCGATAATATCAAGATATTCAGAAAAGTACTGATGAATCTTGGCACTATTGGGATTAAATTCCAGTGCCTTGTTGAATTCTTTTTGAGCCTCGCTCCAATTCCAATCGTTCCAGCATAAAACAGCCCCCAGGGTTGCATGGGCCTCCCCCAGTTTGTTGTCGAGTTCCAGTGCTCTGAGCGCACACTCCCTGGCTTTTAAATACCCCTTAAAACCGGATGACCATCCCCATCTGGTCTGAATATAATAAGCGTCCGCGAGTCCGGAATAAGCAAGGGCATAGTTAGGGTCAGCCGCAAGAGCCATTTCAAAAAAGGAGATGCATTTTTCAAGTCCCTCCTCCGACATCCTGATCCAATTAAAACGACCTTTCAAATACAAATTATAAGCCTCCATGTTCTTTGTAGGAACCTTATTAATCCGTTCAATTTCAGAAGTTGACAGCACCGTCTGAAGTTCATCGGCTATCTGCTTAGCTATTGTACTCTGAACCATAAATATATCGGCTATTTCACAATCATATTTCTCAGACCAGACATGTCTGTCGTAACGGCCGTCAATGAGCTGCACAATGATTCTCACCTTATTATCATGCTGCTGTACGCTACCCTCAAGTATGAAATTAACCCCTAATCGATGCGATATTTCGCTGGCAGAAAGTGTCCCGTTCCGAAAATTATCTCCCGTAGTGCGTGAAACAACCTTTAATTCCCTGATTTTGAAAAGCTGATTCATTATATCTTCCATTATGCCATAAGCAAAATACTGATTTTCAGGATTATCACTCAGATTTTTAAAGGGGAGAACTACAAGTGATTTATCACGCTCCTTCAATCGCGGAACATCCAACATGGTGGCTTGCCTGAAAAATAAAAAATACCAAAATAAGGTCAGGCAAAGAAAAGCTCCAATTATCGTTAACCCCTCGATGAGATTTTGCCGGCTAAAAACTGTCCGATCAGTTAACCCTGAAGCTTTAACTGTAGGAATATCGTTTGCCTGATCGGGGATTGACACCTTAAGGTCATCGGTTAGTTCCGGGTCCAGAAGAATTCTTTTTTTCACCTCTCCCGGAGGAAATCCATAATACTGATGAAAACAAAAATTAAAATAGGTTGGACTATTAAACCCAACCTTAAAGGAAATCTCTGCAGCAGTAGCTAAATCAGATTGCAATAATTCCATTGCCCTCTTAAGCCTTACCTCTCGAATAAACTGTGAAGTTGACTTTCCCAGGCAAGTCTTCAACTTTCGGTTTACAGACGAGCGGCTCATCCCTGCTGTAACCGCTAATTCATATACTCCGAAATTTTCCTGCTCCAGATTGGCATGGATAATTTCAGTAAATTTTGAAATTACTAGTTGATTAATTGAAGACACATCATTCATGACCCCAATTTTATGCAGATAAATATACGAAAATTAAAAGTGATTCGCAAATATATTCTAAAAGTGATTCGGCAAAGGGAAATCTCTTACTCAATAGCTCTCCCAGGCGGTTAAAAATCTTTTTACATTTCTTACTTAAGTCCTTGCCAACAAAAGGAATTTTCGCCAGTTTTACTGTTCTAAATTTAACCATCATAAGTCATGTCAAAAATAATAGCGGTTGGAATTGTTCTTTTGCTCCTTTTTACCGGATTTTTGGGATTTGCTCAGAACGCACTACCTGTAAGAGGGTTTTGCATTGGCGCCCCTAAACCTGCAGAGGTTGATGAATTTATTAAATTCATTGGTGAAGAATTGGCACCAAGAAAAGTAAATACACTGATTCTTAGGATCGACTTTAATTATCAGTTTGAAACGCATCCCGAGCTCCGCGATTCGACAGCTCTTTCCAAAGGGAATATAAAAAAAATGGTTGAAATCTGCCATAAAAATCAGATTCGGCTAATCCCGCAGATAAACCTGCTCGGGCATCAGTCATGGGCTTCCAAAACAACGAGATTACTAAGTGTATATCCTCAGTTTGACGAGACCCCACAGGTGAAAATGCCCGACACATATAAGTGGCCCAATGCCGACGGGTTATATTGCAAAAGTTATTGCCCGCTTCATCCCGATCTCCATAACATTGTTTTTGCATTGGTCGATGAGATATGTGATGTTTTTGAGTCTGATGCCTTCCATGCTGGTATGGATGAGGTATTTTATATCGGAGAAGAGCAATGCCCGAGATGCTCCGGAAAAGACAAAGCGGAATTATTTGCCGGCGAAGTAAACCTGATCCGTAACCATCTCGCTCTAAAAAACCGCCAGTTGTGGATTTGGGGCGACAGGCTACTTGATGGTAAAACAACCGGATTGGGAATGTGGGAGGCAAGCATGAACAATACACACAAATCTATTGATCTGATATCCAAAGACGTAATGATTTGCGACTGGCATTATGAGCGCCCGGATCAGACACCCGCCTATTTTGCGACTAAAGGTTTCAGTGTGATAACATGCCCCTGGCGGATGCCTCTCAATGCAGTCAGACAGACCGAGGATATGTACCGTTTTAGGGCATCTGTAACTCCGGAGATGAAAGAACGATTTCAGGGGATGATGCAAACAGTATGGTCTGGTGCAGGTCAGTTTTTGGATGAGTTTTATGGCCGTAAAACAAATCCCAAGGCAGATCAAAACACACAGGCCAATTGTTTTAAAACGATGTTTGATACGATTCAGAAAGGAATGAAGGAATGAAGAATGAAAGAATTAAGGAATATTACCAAATAAGTAATTAGAAAAATTTATTGTCGGATATCAACTAAAGTGCAGTCAGGCATCCGCCAACTGGCGGAGGTAGAAAATGGTTCTGAATTAATTTTAAACAACATAAAAACGGACATCATCATTTGTTATTACAGATCAAATTTCATCAAATCATGAACGAACAACAAAACCGTATCTTTTCTATCGATGTATTTCGGGCCATCACGATGATGCTCATGATTTTTGTGAATGATTTCTGGTCGTTGACGGGTATCCCGTTGTGGCTTGAACATGCGCATGCCGATCAGGATTTTCTGGGATTTTCAGATATTATTTTCCCTTGTTTCTTATTTATAGTAGGGATGTCAGTACCCTACGCCATACGCAATCGTCTGGCTAAAGGGGAGACTAACCGGCAGATTTTAGCCCATATTATTCTTCGTTCGCTTTCGTTGCTGGTTATGGGATTTTTTACCGTTAATATTGATCATCTCAATGCAACAGCATCAGGAATTAGCAAAGAATGGTTTGAAATAATAATGGTACTTGCATTTTTCCTCAGATGGAATCTCTATCCAAAAGCCACAGATTGGAAAAAGCACCTCTACCTCGCCTTGCAAATAACCGGAGTATTGATACTTATTCTGCTTTTTGTCATTTTCAGAGGTGGCAAGGATGGTACTTCGTTCATGACCCCCTCATGGTGGGGAATTCTGGGACTGATCGGGTGGACCTACCTGATTACGGCGTCAATCTACCTTTTTGCACGAAAATCTCCCATCTATCTGATTGCCAGCTGGATACTATTTACATTCCTGAATATAGCCGAACAGGCACGATGGTTCCATACTCCGATTCCAGGAGGTGGCGCATTTCAGGGATTTGCCTTTGCAGGAATTGCTGCTACTCTGTTAATTGACCGGGCAAAAACGGCTGAAAAACGGCTCAAACTACCCATACAATACCTTGGCATTGCCATTTTAATGATCGCAGCAGGTTTTATTCTGAGAAATTTTTTCATTATCTCAAAAATTCACGCTACCCCAACGTGGGTATTTTTATGCAACGGCATCGCGTTTGGTGTTTTTGCACTGGTCTATTTTCTGATTGACCTGAAGGGGAAAAGCGATTGGGTTCGATGGATCAGCCCTGCGGGAACAAGTACGCTGACCTGTTATCTTATCCCCTACGTTTATTACAGCATTGCCACTTTTGCCTTCACACTTCCGGCATTTCTAAAAACCGGTGTTATCGGACTCGGAAAATCATTTATTTATACAATGATAATTATTGGAATAACCGCCCTGCTGGGAAAACTGAAGATAAAGCTGAAGATCTAGAGGCTGATAAACGTTATTCAGGCTATCTGAAAAGTGGTCACTGCGTAATAAAAACAATATACAGCAGCTGGCAGTTGGCAACTGGCCACTTGCAGTATTCTGTCTGAACGGAAAATATCCCCTTTTCAGCACAGAGTTATGGCCAGAGGTTGTATAAAAAGTCTTTTTACTTTTGATACAGCCTCTTAAGTTTCTTATCCCCCTTGAACCATTGTTTTGCAGCCTCCGAAATGATCAGGAAAACGCAAATCAGAATAATTGTAGTTAATAACGTATTGATCGTCCCCTGAACCTGAGTCAGCGGAACACTGATCTGGGGAATATAGATATTTACCATATTCATCACCCCCCCGGCGACGGTAGTCACCCCGACAAAGGTCATGGGAATTAAGGTTACCCAGATATATTTGCGCTTCCCGTGGTTAATCAGGAACGATGTTCCGATAGCCAGGGCAAGCGTTGCCAGCAGTTGATTAGCAACACCAAACATTGGCCAGATTGTAGCAACAGTTCCTGTATAGATGAAGTATCCCCATGCAAATACGACAAGTAGACTTGTTACAAGATTCCCGAAAAGCCAGTTGGTTTTTCCAAACGGAGCATAGATTTTCCCCAGGGCTTCCTGTAGAATGAATCTAGCAATTCTGGTTCCCGCATCAATGGTAGTCAGGATAAACAGCGCTTCAAACATAATTGCAAAATGGTACCAATAGGACATCAGTCCTGAAAGTCCGGGGATTGAAGAAAAGACCTGCGCCATTCCGACTGCGAGCGACACAGCTCCGCCGGGCCTGCCGGCAATGACCTCTCCAACCTGCGAGGAGAGTTCGATTAAGTTGGTTTGGGTAAATCCGAGTGCTTTTAGCTGAGGAAGAATGTGTGCAAATTTTTCAGGGGAAACGTTGATCTGAAAGTAGTCGAGCGGAAACAAGCTTGTTGCAGCAATAAGTGCAAGTATGCTAACCATTCCTTCAGCCAGCATCGACCCAACCGCGATCTGTTTGATATGGGTCTCTTTCATGATCATTTTTGGCGTTGTTCCGGAACTTACCAGCGCATGAAATCCTGAGATTGCTCCACAGGCAATGGTAATAAACAGATAGGGAAACAATGTCCCGGGGATGATAGGTCCCCCACCGTGAATAAACGGGGTAAATGATGGCATGTGAATCTGGGGTGACACAATAATAATCCCAACGGCCAACATTAAGATAACGGTGAGCTTCATAATAGAGCTCAAATAATCTCTTGGGGAGAGTAAAAGCCAGACAGGCAATACCGAAGCAAAAAATCCGTAACCTGCCAATAAAATAGTGAGCGTTTTCCGGTCAAAGGTAAACCACGATTCAAAAGGGGAACCGGGAATATATTTTCCATAAATAACAGCCAATGAAAGCAGGATCACACCAATAACAGTCCCCTCAACGGTTCTTCCCTTGCGGAATTTAAACATCCACAACCCCATAAAAATAGCAATCGGAATTGTTGCTGCAATTGTAAAAGTACCCCAGGAGCTTTCTGCCAATGCATTGATAACAACGACTCCCAAACCAGCCAGGGCAATAATCAGAATGATCAGCACTGCGACTGAAGTGATCGTTCCGCTAAATGAACTAATTTCCGCTTTCGCTATCTCAGCCAACGACTTACCATCATAGCGCACCGAGGCAGTAAGAATAACCATATCATGGACCCCTCCGGCCATTACTGCACCCACCAGCATCCAGATAAATCCGGGCATAAACCCAAACTGGGCGGCCAGCACTGGCCCCACCAGAGGTCCGGCACCAGCAATAGCAGCAAAGTGGTGTCCGAATACAATCCACTTAGGCATCGGGTAATAATTATTCTTATCAAATAAACGAATGGAAGGAGCTACCTCATTGTCATTTAGGGTTAAAACTTTTGCAGTAATAAAACTGTAATAAAAACGGTAGGCCAGAGCGAAGAAAGCAAAAGCACCTAGTACAAATGGCATTGCATTCATGGGAGATAGTTAGTTAATTTCTGATTTTAGCAGATGATCTTTTAATGGTGTTATAGGAGACGGTAAAAATAAGCCTTTTATGAATGGATACATCAAAAAAGGGGCGGAATTATCCGGCAGATTCAATAATTCGTCAATTTAAGTCTGGCACAGGATTTTACAATTTCCATTCATCAGCCCACTTGAAGTAAGGTTTACCACCTTTAAATTCAAAAGGTAGCCAGACATATCGTCCGTCAATAGCATTATTGGGATCCCATCGGTCGCCCATAAAAATAAAAGAGTCCTTTTTACCACTGACAGAAAGAATATAGGTACTTTGTGAATGAAAAGTTGATGCTGAATCTTTCCCAATGGCTGGATTACCCAGCTCTTTCCATGGACCCCAAATCGATTCTGCCACTGCAGAGCGGGCCGCATTAGGATCCCATCCGGTGCAATCGGAGGCAATCAGGTAATATTTGCCTTTCGTTGTTTTGAACATTGCAGCACCTTCCATATAACGATTGGAAAAAAAACGTCCATATTTTCCTGAAAAAGAGAGATAATCATCTGACAGCTGCGAGATATGTAAAGTGCTGTTTTCCTCTGAAGAGTAGATATGGTAAGCTTTTCCATCGTCATCCACAAACAGGTTCATGTCGCGGGCCATTTGTCCTTTTTTAAAATCACGCCCCAAAAGATTTAATGTATCCGGATGAGCAGGTAGGCAATCTTTACCTCCACAATAAGCCGATTTAATCGTATCCGAAACGGGACGTTTGTGGAATTTCTGAACATTGACGGGCCAACAACCAGTATTTGGACGGAAACTCCGGATAAACGTGAACGGACCGGCTGGATAATCACTCACGGCAACACCTGAAAGGGCTGCATTGTAGCCCTGATCTTTCAATTCAAGATGAAACCACATCACAAACTTATTCGTCTTTTGGTTATAGATTACTTTCGGGCGTTCCAAAACGCACCCTTTGGCAATATCGCTCTTTGGATCATCCGAAACCTTGAGCGCGATCCCCTCATCATTCCAGTTGTATAAATCTTTTGAAGAATAAACATGAACACCCACCTGGGCTGTATTGCCCAAAGTCCCTGCAACTTTATGCTCCCCATACCAATAATAGGAGCCCTCATGGTAAAGAATTCCGCCACCGTGAGCATTAACAGGCACGCCATCGGTATCGTTCCAGATTTGACCAGGCAAGAATGAAGATAACCGTTTTGCTTGTGAAATTAATTTTAATGACTCATTCGTGCTATCCTTTTTGGCAATTGAATTACCAGACATTACAATCTTCACTTTTGCCGGTGATTGAATTGCAACCAGCAGCAGGAATGCGACCGGAATTGACGATTTAAAAAATGATTTCATCGGTAACAAATTGTTTTCGATTAACTAATTTTATAAATTCTTGCTGCCCATCTTCCTCCCGGCTCCAAATGAACCGTTAACTTACCGGTGGTCGAAATTTTAATGATTTCCTTTTTATAAAATCATTCAGCCGGTGTTATTTTAGCCGATTCAAGGCTTGAAGTTTCACCATTTCCTTCAAGCAGAGAGAATGTAATCGTATGTTTTCCAGGCTACTTTTTCTGCAGCGCATTCTCTTTTAAAAGGCTCTCGTTATGAATCGCATCCATCAGGGACCGAATAAAGGTTTCGGATAGTTGCTCTTTCTTTCCCAATAAAATATTCTTGGCAACGATTTCTTCAAATCGTTTAGGTTGCAATGGGGCAATTTGGTGAGCCGCCTTGTATTTGCCTACTGCAGTAACCACTTCCATTCTCTTTCCCAATACCTGAATAAGCTTAAGATCAAGGCTGTCAATATTCTTACGAAACATCTGAAGAGTGTCCTGCTGAGCAGATGCCCCCAAACTTAGACTCAGCAACACGATAATCAAAAAAGCGAATTTCATTACTTTGGGATTATTCATAATTTCATTACCATTAATTACAATGATTTTCCTAACAATTCCCACTTAGGCAATCCATTCTCGGTCACGATCCCCCAGTAATCAAAAGCACCAACACTTCTATCACCTGCCGCATTAAGCACAATAGGTCCGGTTATGCCATAATACCGGTCAGCTTCAGCCAGAAATACCGATTTCAGGGTTGTAAAATCCTTCGAAGAACCAGGAAAAGCGGCCTCACTCTTTGCTATTACCCACGTTGCATCATATACCGATAAGGCATAAGCATCTGGATCAGAGCCAGTTTTAATTTTAATAGCTGCTGCAATTGCAGCAAGATTGGGATTTGCCTGCTGAGGCAAACCAAAATTGGGAACAAAAAAATGAGTTGCCTCAGCAAAGAGAACACCCATTTCGCTGGCTATTAAAGCGTTGCTAAAAACGACACCATCACCTCCAAACCAGCGGACAGATGTGAAAACAGGATCAGCAGATGCCTGTTCGAACAATGTTGCACATTCATCAAATGAGGCCAAATACACTCCAACCTGATCAACCCCATTTTTCAACGACAATTGCTGTATTTTGCTTTTCAAAGCAGCCAGGATAGGTGAAAAGTCGTTTAAGTTAATTTCATAGGGAGATATTGGATCTGCAACTCCCCCTAAACCCGAAAATGACAGGCCAACTGAATTCTGCAACCCTTTATTTCCCAAATCATTCCGTGCAATAGTAATCAGGGACCGGATACCTCCCGTGTATATCGTTTGTGCCAGTGCCTTGCCTTCCACTGCATCTCCGGGGCAGAATCGAAAAATTGCATCATCGGCAATGGCTAAACTGCTGGCAGTGCTACCTTGACTAACCACCAGTATATTATTTGCATTTGCAAAAGAGCGGATAGATCCCAGTTCTGAACTCGACTGAGGTCCTATGATTGAATGAATATTCTTTCCGAGTACCTCCTTAATAGCCGCCTGAGCCAATGTCGTATCTAATTTGGTGTCAAAAACAGACATTGAAAACCTGTAGGAGGATCCTGTAAGAACCATATAACTATTTATATCCTTAATTGCCAAACTCATTGCTTCTTGTGAAGCGACACCAAGGGAAGCCCAATTGCCTGTGAGTGAAAAAAGTCCACCAATTGTGATATTGGTATTTTTGAGGGTATTCTCCTTTTTACAGGCTATAAAAGGGAGGAAAAGAAAAAAAAGAAAAACGGGATATTTATTTCGCATTAATTTAAAAAGCGTTAGTTTATATGGTTATGGCTTAAATTATAAACCATAAGGATATAAGGATCTAAATCCGATATTGTTCATTGAAATCTAGTGGGAAAATTTATTATAGCTTATTAATTAGCGATGCCTGGCATGCCGCTCCAAAGCCATTATCGATATTTACAACAGAAACACCACTGGCACAACTATTTAACATAGATAAGAGAGCTGCCAGACCCTGAAAACTCGCACCATATCCAATACTGGTTGGAACACCAATAACCGGTTTGTCCACCAGACCTCCGACAACGCTTGCCAGTGCCCCTTCCATGCCGGCAACAACAATAATCACGCGTGCATTCCGAATGATGTCCCATTTATGAAAAAGCCGGTGAATTCCGGCAACTCCTACATCGTAGACTGTTACAACCTTGTTATTCAAAAACCTGGCCGTTACGGCAGCTTCTTCGGCAACAGGAAGATCGGAGGTTCCTGCCGAAATAACTGCAATATAATTATCCCCGCACTCCTCTTCCGTATGCTTAAAACAGATTGTTCTGGCCAACTGATTATATACGATACCGGGAACAACAGTTTTAACAGCTTCGTACATCTCCTCATTTACGCGTGTTGCCAGAATATCCAAACCCTTAGAATACATTCGCTCAACAATCAGCCGAACCTGCTCGGTAGTCTTCCCCGAAGCATAAATCACCTCAGGAATTCCTGTCCGTTTGCTCCTGGCCAGATCGAGGTTGGCAAATCCCATATCCTCGATACCCTGATTTTTGAGCTGGGACATAGCATCCTCTAACTCGATTTCACCAACTTTATATTTTTCAAGGATGTCACGAAAATCCATTTTTCCGAATGTATTTAGAGTTATAAATTGATTTCGCAATAATTTTTTCCACCTCATTCAGGGTAAGGCCATGCTGAGATGCCAATTTTCGAAGGTCCTCAGATTCTGGCTTGGCATGGATCTCCTTACCTTCATAATAGCTAACTTTAACCCGTACTTTTCCCAATTCGGTTTCAATCTCTTTTTCTTCTCTTTGAAGTACCGTTTTTGCCACCGAATATTCTCTGAGGCCAATTGAGGTGCTATGATTGAAAATAGTCGCTTTGATTTCGGGAAGTAACCTTCTTGAGCAAAGAACAGAAAGTTTGTTGGCCGGACGTGATTTTTTCATAACTACAGGAGTTAAGTAGACATCACTTGCCCCGGCATCAAAGAGTTTCTGAATAAGGAATTCGTACCATTCGGGATTCATATCATCAATAGTACACTCCACCATCATGGCCTCTTCCGAAGAAGTATTGTCCAATTCCATTTTTGATTCAAGAAGATAAACTCTCAGCACATTAGGAACATCTGAAATATCACGCTGACCTATTCCATAGGCAATTTTCTGAATCGGCAAATTAACCTGGTCAGTAAATTCATCAACCAGTGCCACAAGGATTGCCGCTCCGGTGGGTGTAGTCGCTTCATGCTGCACCAAGCCGGTTTTAACCGGAACATGCTGAACAATTTCTGCTGTAGCGGGCGCCGGAACAGGCATAATTCCATGGGCACATTTCACCATTCCGCCTCCAAGCTGTATCGGCGAAGAGATCACCTTATCCACATTCAGATAATCGAGACAAATTGCGGCGCCAACAATGTCAGCAATGGAATCAAGTGCTCCCACTTCATGGAAATGAACTCGTTGTATATCAATCCGATGAACTTTGGCTTCCGCCTCAGCAATCAGGTAAAATATCTTAAGTGCATTGGTTTTTACACGATCGGACAGAGAACTCTGACTGATTAATTCCTCAATATGGTGTAAATGACGATGTTTTTCATTATCAGGATTTTCAATAACAACGGTAGCTTTTGTCCCAGAGATCCCCCTTCGGCTATCTTTTGAAATTTCCAGGTGAAATCCATCTATATTTAATTTCTGAAGTTCCTCCGTTAAAAAGAGAGGATCAACCCCAAGATCAATCATTGCTCCCAGGTTCATATCGCCACTGATACCAGCAAAGCAATCGTAATATAAAATTCGCATAATCTATTCTTTTTTCAGTTCAAATTGGTTCAAAACCCGGTTCATTTTACCCGATACAAGACCTTCAGGATCAATTTCAGTTCGTTCAAAACCGATAATCTTCATTTCGTTAAAAATTGAATCTTTAAGAGCATACAGTTTTTCCAGATCACCCTTTTGAACTTCTATTTTAGCGAACGATCCAAAATGGCGAACCCGTACATCCTCAAAATCAAAACGGTTCAGCATATCTTCGGCAGCTTCAATTTGCCGAAGTTTCAAATTCGTAACAACCTGACTGTATGGAATACGGGAACTCAAACAGGGGCTGGCGGGCTTGTTCCAATTGGGAAGCCCGAAATGCAAGGCAATTAATCTGACGTCATCCTTGGTCAGCTTGCAATCGGACAACGGAGAACTTACTTTGTTCTTTTCAGCAGCATCAAGGCCAGGACGATAATCACCCAGATCATCATAATTTGTTCCGCTTAAGATTTCAAATCCAGGATATTCAGATTCCAACTTCTGAAGATCATGAAACAAATGATCCTTGCAAAAAAAACAACGGTTGATCGGATTTTGGCTATATTGAACATCACTAAGTTCATTGGTCTTAATAACTTTAAGCTGGATATCAAAAGTTTCACAAAATGAGACAGCAAGATTAAAATCCTTGTTTTTAAGACTTTCAGAATTTGAGATTACTCCAATGGCATTCTCCCGGCTCTGAAACCGGCGGGCAAGAAAAAGGACTAACGAAGAATCAATCCCACCGGAGAAGGCTACAATAGAACCTTTTCTCGAGAGGAACCATTTCTCAAGTAAATCGAGCTTGCCATTTATAGTACAATCAAGTTCATTCATCAATTATTCTATGATT
>CAIVCR010000028.1 GCA_903904515.1 uncultured Bacteroidia bacterium | reverse complement strand
GGGCGGCGAGACCGCCCGGACCTCCTCCCCTGTTATAACCCGACACTGTCATTCCGAGAGATCACCCAAAAATTTGGGCACAATGTGGGAATGACAGGTAGTAAATTTAGTAAATTTGCTCCAAGTTGCTTAAATCTGTCATTGGTAGCGTAGCGAGGAATCTCCCTGTTGAATATAAAACAGAATGTGTAAATATTCATTATTGCAAAATTAATACAACGTGAATCGATCTACCCTGAAGCTGTTCTGTATTATGTCCATTTTCAGCATTGGGCCTCAATGCAATGTAAACGCCCAATCCAAAAATCCGGTCGACTATGTTAACCCGTTTCTCGGTACTCAGTTCTTTGGCCATATGTTTCCCGGGCCGGCACTCCCTTTCGCCATGGTTCACCTGAGTCCCGACCTGGATACCGAGGGGTGGGATTTCTGCTCGGGGTATAACTACAACGGAAACTCGATCATGGGATTCAGTCATACCCACTGGAGCGGCGTGGGTATGAGTAACGGTGGTGAAATATTGTTGATGCCCACAGTGGGTGACAAACTGAAAACTGTACCCGGTTCAATCAACCACCCCGGCGAAGGGTATCGTTCACGGTTCAGTCATGCAGATGAGGTAGCGACACCCGGATACTACGCTGTCCAATTGCTTGATTGCAACGTAAAAGCTGAATTAACTACAACACAAAGGGCCGGATTTCATCGTTATACGTTTCCAAAAGGGATTAACTCACGCATTATTTTGGATCTTGGGCATCAGATATCGGATAGTTCATTAACCGATTTTGCAGAATTGAAGATCCTGAACAACAATCGCATTGAAGGATTTAAAAGTGCGGGTTTGGGAAAGATCTATTTCGTGGCCGAATTCAGCAAGTCCTTTGCTTACTTTGGCATCTTCGATAATGATATAAAAACTCCCGAATCAGGCGGCAGCATCTGGCCCTATAAAAACGGTGAAGCGGGGAGAAGCATTGGCGCTTTTGTCACCTTTAAAACTGCGGATCAGGAGCAAATATTGGTGAAAGTCGGAATCTCCTATACCGGCATCGAGGGAGCCCGAAGTAATTTACATACAGAGATCCCCGACTGGGATTTTGAAAGAATCCGAAATAATGCCCATAAAGTTTGGGAAAAGGAGTTGTCCCGAATAAAAATAGAGGGTGCCTCTGCCGATCAGAAAGAAACCTTTTATAGTGCAATGTACCACTCACTGGTAGGACAATATATCTCTCAGGATGTTGATGGGAAATACTTTGGATCTGATAAAAAGGTTCATACAGCCGTTGGGTATGATTTTTACGGCTCCTTCTCATGCTGGGATACCTACCGCTCGCAACATCCGTTGCTGACCCTGACTGCGCCCGACCATGTCACCGATTTCTTAAAATCAATAGTGGCAAAGACCAGAGATTATGGTTGGCTTCCGGCTCAGCACTTTCTCAATATTTATGGTGAGGCGATGGTTGGAGATCATCTAATCCCTGTGATTGTTGATGCATGGATGAAGGGTTACCACGATTTTGATGTGAATTTTCTCTACGAAGCAATGCGTACAAAAGCCCTTAAAAAGCCTAAACCTCCAATTCCTTCCTACGCCGGCAGATCCGGCCTGGAGGAATATATTAAACGCGGATATGCTCCTTACGATAAAGTGACTGAGTCTGTACCAAACACGCTGGAACTGGCCTATGATGATTGGTGCATCGCTCAGCTTGCTAAAGAGCTGGGCCACAAAGAGGACAATCTTCTGTTTATGAAAAGAGCCCATAATTATGAGAATCTTTGGGATAGCAAGACTCATTTTATGCGTCCAAAAAATTCGGAAGGCAAATGGCTTGAAGCTTTAAACGGACGAAAACAGGAAATTGTGAAGGCGGGCGACCATTACTGGTATAAATACTTTGACCCTCTTTTGCTTGGAGAACGGCCAAACCGCCATTACACCGAATCAACGGCATGGCAATATATCTGGGCTGTTCAACATGATGTAAAGGGATTGATCAACCTGTTCGGGGGAAATAAACCCTTTATTGCAAAACTGGACACTTTTTTTGAGATGTCACCCAATATCACTCCACCGAAATATGACGGCGTGGTTGGTACGATCGGTCAGTACGTACAAGGGAATCAACCCTCGCACCATGTGGCCTACCTCTATGATTATGCAGGTCAACCCTGGAAAACACAACAACGGGTGCGGCAGATTTGTGATGAATTATACCGGCCCGGTCCTGGTGGTATATGCGGGGAAGAGGATATGGGCTCACTCTCATCCTGGTATGTGCTAAGTGCAATGGGCTTTTATCCCGTCACCCCGGGAAGCCCCAACTATGCCATCGGGAGTCCTCTGTTTGGAAATGTTACCATAAACTGTGGAAGCGGGAAAACCTTTGTTATCGAGGCCCGGAATAACTCCCACGAAAATAAATTTATCCAGTCAGCAACACTGAATGGAAAACCTATGAATAAAACCTGGCTTTCACATCAGGAGATTACCTCAGGTGGCATTGTCTCCTTTGATATGGGACCGTTGCCGAATAAAAAATGGGGCAGCCAACCCCTGGATGCTCCTCCTTCGATGAGTAAATAAAAATAATTTGACCATGGTACTGGTGCCACACATCGTAGCCTTACAAAAGCTGTATATTGGTCTCAGTTGGTGAAAAACTAATACAGACCTTCAGCTTTTGCGGTTCAATAGTTTTTCAGCTGAGGTATAATAGGATAAATCATTCATTATTTTACAATTTGTAAATATATTTTCCTTAATTTGCAGATGTATGATAAACCTTAAATGAAAATTCCTATGAAACTTAGAACATTTTTTGTGGTTGTAACTATGATATTGTCGTTGGGCAGTTGTGTAAAAAAGGATTTACCACTGCAGCCTTTAGTTTTGCCTCTTTCTCTGAAAAGTGCTACAATTCAACCGGGTAATGGCATGGTTCCCAATGAGCTTTTGGTTAAATTTAAAGGTGGTGTAGATGAAAATACAAAAGATGGTGTGCTCAGAAAGATTGGTGGAAAGCGCAAAGAAAAAATCCTGACTGAGGTAATGCAACGGGGAGGTGATAATCAGGGTCTCGCAGTGGTGAGTATGCCAGGAAAGATTGAGGATGCCATCGCTGCAATTAAACTACTTTCCGATGTGGAATATGTTGAGCCTAATTATATTTATACCCATCAGTCAGTTTCAAATGATCCCTACTATGGCTATTTATGGGGGATGTTCGGAACCAAAACTATTCCTGCAAACCAGTATGGGAGTCAGGCTGCTGTTGCCTGGGCTGCAGGGCACACCGGTTCTGATGCAGTTTATATAGGTTTAATTGATGAAGGCTATATGTATACCCATGAAGATCTGATAGCTAATGCCGGATCCAATCCAGGTGAGATCCCCGGAAACGGAATTGATGATGATGGAAATGGTTACATTGACGATGTCTACGGATGGGATTTTGTTTCCGGGGATAATACAGTATTTGATGGTGTTGAGGACGATCACGGGACTATGGTTGCCGGGATAATGGGGGCAGTTGGCGGGAATGGAATAGGTGTTGCGGGTGTTTGCTGGAATGTGAAAATATTAAACGCGAAATTTCTGGGTCCGAATGGTGGTACACTTGCCAATGCAATCAAAGCAATCGATTATTTCACCAACCTGAAGTTAAAAGGGGTCAATATTGTTGCTACGAATAATTCCTGGGGTGGCGGAGGTTTCTCACAAGGATTAAAAGATGCCATTGAGCGGGCAAATAAGGCAAATATCCTCTTTGTAGCTGCGGCAGGCAACGATGGAATGAATACTGAGTTTACACCCAGCTATCCTTCAGGGTATCCGAATAAAAATATTATTGCGGTAGCTTCGATAAATTCAGTTGGTGCTTTGTCGTATTTCTCAAATTATGCGGCATCAAAGGTCGACCTGTGCGCGCCAGGTGAATATATCGCATCCTGTTATCCTGTTTTACAAAGTGATGGTAATTATGGTTCCAGCTATGCCATATCCAGCGGTACCTCATTGGCTGCTCCTTTTGTAACCGGGGCTGCTGCACTGTATGCAGCGACTCACCCCAACGTAAAAGCCGAAGAAATTAAGGGGGCTATAATGGATGCAACCACCGAAATGCATTCTCTCGAAGGAAAGTGTGAGTCACAAGGCAGACTTAATATTAGCCACTTCTAGAACAAGCCACTAGTAGCTAAAGGAATTGAACCCTCACTGATTTCTGTATCTTCTTTGGCGTATTTTTGCTAATGAGGGTTTCGTATAAAAAAAGGAAAGCCTCCGAACAGAGGCATTCCTTTTTTATATATAGTATTTACTTACACATTTGTTATTTTACAATCGGAGTTAAAACAAGATTCCGGTAATAAACTTTTCCGTGATCTCCCTGCAGATAGATTGGACCCGGAGTAAAGACATCCGATTTCATGGCTCCACCAGTTGGACCATAAATAGGTTTATTATCAATGATTTTTACGCCGTTTAAAATGACTGTTGCATGACGGTCACAAAGGGTGATATCCATGGTCTGCCAGGTTCCTGCAGGCTTTTCAGCGGCTGTAGTGGGTGTGATCCGGCTGTAAACAGCTCCCATATTATGAGGATCAAGAGCTTTTTCGTATGAATCTACAACCTGAACCTCATACATTCCACGCAGGTACACTCCGCTATTGGAACCTGCCGGAACATTAACTTCAAGTTTCAAATTGAAATCTTCAAACTCCTGATCAGTACGTAAGTTACCATAGCTTACGTGAGGTGCTCCTTCAACCTGGGCAGGATCATTGGTCAATACACCATCTTTTGCAGAGAACCCACTTTTCTGCTTCTCATTAATCAATCTCCAGCCGGTAAGGTCTTTCCCGTTAAACAAGTTGATGGGTGTTCCAAACTTTAGAGTAGCCAGATCCGGTGCTGCAGGTGGTGCAGGCAATTTGGTCCCTTCAAAAGATGTTGTATCAACCCCTGTACCATCATGTTTCGGGTTGAAGATATAACCAACAATCTTATCCCCCTTCTTTTGAACCTCAAGCCAGTTAGTCACCAGATGCGAACGGACGGGTTCGTTGTTTGCATCCTTTGTGCGGACAACCTTGTCATTCCGGTCCACAATTAACTTATTATTTGCCAGGTATACATTTGCTACGGGAACGACACTTCCCCCGCCCCAAAGCAGATCGGCATCGAGGTAACCCTTTTCCTGACGCACTTCAAGCCAGCCGACAGAACCACCATTGATATCGATAGTCCATTGACCGAGAAATTGACTGATATCGGTCTTTTGAACAGGTTCAACTTTTGGCTTGACGTTGCACGAAATAATCGACAGCGAAGCCAAAACAATTCCAAAACAGGTAAAAATAGTTTTCATTAAATTGATTTTTAGGTGATGATTTTCATAAGATCGGGTTGAATTACAGTCTTATGCTTATTTAATTTGATTGTTCAATTATACCATAATTTCATTAAAAATCAAAGTGTTTCACACGTATTAATTTAATTTATCTTGTTAATAATGAATTTTCTTATACGTGTGAAACCCTCACCGATAATGCATTTATTTTTCAGGCTTCTGAACATAAGGGTTTCATCCGGAAACTTTAATACTTAAACCTTTTGCCGGTGTTTATTGTAATTGTATTGACAGGGTTAATACCTCAGCAGAAAATTTAAGATATCGATTATGAATATTGATCAAAATACTGATACTATTGATTACAATGAACTCGGCAACGAAAAATTTATCCTCGAAGATTACCGGGGAGCTGTTGCTGAATATACAAAAGCGATAACAATTCACCCGGACCAGGCGGAGCCTTATTATAATAGGGGTAATGCCATGTATAACCTGGAAGATTACCAAGGTGCGATTGCTGACTATTCCCGAGCAATAGCTATTGATCCGGATTACCGGTTGATTTATAACAACAGGGGCAATGCAAAGAATGCCCTGAATGATTACCGGGGTGCCATTGCCGATTATTCAGCGGCAATAGCCAATGACCCTGAAGATGCAACTGCTCTTTATAACCGGGGTTATGCCAGAAATACCATTGAGGATTTCCATGGGGCAATTGATGATTACTCTGCAGCCATTGCTATAGATCCATTACATATTGAGGCTTTTTATAACAGAGGGGTTAGCCATTTTTTTCTTGGAAACTACAAGAAAGCAATCGCTGACTACTCCAAAGCGATTTCTTTTGAACCTTACGATGCCATGGCCTATTGCAGCAGAGGATTGGCACGGAAAGCGACGGAAGATTTCAGCGGTGCCATGGCTGATCTTACCATGGCGATACGGTTGAATTCTGAGGATATAACAGCCTGGTATAACCGAGCGCTTGTGAAAAATTCCCTTCTGGATTACAGTGGTGCCATTTCTGATTATTCGCAGGTTCTTAACCTGAATCCAAAATATATTCTGATTTATAATCTCAGAGGTCATGCAAAATGCAAACTCCAGGATTATACGGGTGCTATTTCCGATTATTCAAATGTGCTGACCATTGAACCGAATGATCCCCTGGCCTGGTTCAGCAGGGGTTTTGCAAAAAATGCCCTGGAGGATTTTAGGGGAGCAATCGCCGATTACACCAAAGTGATTGAACTAGATGCGGCTTATCCGTTTATCTATCAGCACCGTGGAAATGCAAAATGCAACTTTAAACTGTATAGTGGTGCTGTTTCAGACTATACCACCGCAATCGGGATGAATCCTGCAGATAGTGAATCGTACTATTCAAGGGGACTTGCCAGACTCGACCTGGGTCAGCAGCATGAGGCAGCCCTGGATTTTGAAAAAGCGGCAGAACTTGGATCTGAATTAGCCGTTGAGGCGATTGCAAAATATTGCTAACTTAAAAATTCACGGAAAGTCGTAAAGGATATTCCAATATTATTCTTTGCGATCATTCCGCCCGATTAGATTTTCTATATTTGTAATCAGAACTAATTTAAACAGTACACACGATGTCTGAAAAGGTACTTGGTGTTGGCTCACGGGTCAAACATCCGCAAATGGGAAAAGGGGTGATTGTTCAAATTCGCTCGGATGCCTATGAGATTGGATTTATTGATTTTGGTGTTAAGCAGATCATGCGCGACTATCAGGGGCTTGAAATTATCGAAGAGGTAGAAACCCCGTCCGATCTGGCAACCTATGAAAAAATAGAAAAGAGCCTTACCCGCGTATTACGGCGGTTCAGCGACATTCAGGAAACTGTTCCTTTGGGACAAAAATGGACCGGGGGGCGAATGGTGCTCTATCCTGGGGATAAATCGTTAAAAGAGAAGGAGATCCCTGTTGAAACCTTTTTTCATAAAATTGTGATGGTACGCGACAGGGTTCGGGTGATGGAACAACGGATCAATGCCAGTAATCTGACCGACGAGGAAAAGGTTGATCTGGAGCAATATATTACACGAATTTACGGAAGCCTGACAACCTTTAACGTTCTTTTCAAAAATAAGGAGGACCAGTTTACAGGGGAAAAGCTGACCAAATAATGCTTTTGGCAAATCCCTGGTATAGCTAATTAAAGTAAGTCTTTAAAAAGAGGAGTGGTTTTTGCTCCTCTTTTTAATTCTAACTTAATATAAAATAGCACTATAGCAACTGCCCTCTCCGACAACCAGGGGGCTTTGATAAACTTTGTAGGGCAGATAAAAAAATCCGCTGTTCCCCCAGGGTGTTCCCCATGAATTCTGACAAAGAAAACGTTGATTTACATCATCAAATCCGATAATCGGAACAGCGTGCCCGCCAAGCACTTCTGCCCCATCTACCAAAGCTCCTGATGGCGTTAACGGATTGTACGTTGAGTTTTTTTTATCTAGCCCCTCAAACAACGGATAGGACGAGGGGATGTCATAGACCGTAAAGCCCATCATTACCGGTGTGTTGGTAGAAAGGATGAGTTTTACCGCGTTCAGATTTCCCGCAGGAAGCATCGCAAAGCTGAATTTATTTTGACCTGTTCTATATTTTAATGCCTCAGTAATCGCAGCTGATGAGGGAGGAGTTTTGTATGCCAGCGATGTGTTGCTGGGTGGATAAGGATAGGAAACCTCTTTGCAATCACCATATGTTTGTAATGCATGAACGATATCCTCCATATAGGCCCCTTCGTCCGCAGTTATCGGGTATTTTTGAATAAGCACCCTTTCACAATAATAAATAAATGCCGGGCTTAAAATGAAATCTTTATTGTTTGGTTTAAAATGGTACAGGATCTCATCTGTCTCCACTCCACAAAAAGCGGAACAGGATCCAATCTGACCCTGATTACGTACTGCCGGGTTCCACGGAATTCTATAACTCAGTTTTAATGTTTTTAAGGACTGATTTAACGGGAAAGACTCCATGGAATAAACCGGCATTCTCAAAATTTGTTCCGGGGACATCTTTTTTATTCCGTAAAAATGAATTTCATTAGATGTTAATTGGCGCAGTTGCTGTGAATCTTCCGCATTATTTAACTCGCCGGACTTGGAGCATCCATAAAACATAAATAATGTCAATGTAAAAATTACAAAAAAACTGTAGGTTTTAGTTTTCATAACATATTTTTTAGAATTCAATATAAAGTAAATTAATAAAATACAGAATAAAAAATTATTACGCTTAAAAAGGAATAATGTAAAAATTATTTGCTGAAATCTTCAAAATATAGATCCATAAACTATTAAATACCCGATTTTAGTCGATATACGTACAATTTTGCATAGATTCCTTTGGCTATTGAATATGTGCGTATAATATGTAAATTAATACCACCCGTTTTCCGGTTTTTAGTTTAGGATTTAAATTTTCTAACTTTATCAAAAAATAGATTCACCCGGCAATGAAAACGAAGCATCTCCTTTTGATCCTTAGTATTGAATATTCCGTTTCGAATGTCTCTGGACTTAGCCATATTCATGCCTGGATCATGCCGGGTTTGCGGGTGATGCCTGCCATGCAGGATTTTACCAAAACCGATGATTATACGTTTTTTCTGAAACGGTCAAATAACTGGAAAAACCAGTTCAATCCGGATGCGAAATGGCAGATGCCAAGTGATTTGAAAAGGGAACTAGAAAACAGATAAAAACAAATTCATGATTAAATCATTGATCTACTTCGTATTTGTCTTAGCTTTTTGCTTTGGTTGCAAGAAAGATAATACGCCCCAAACTGTAAATATAGCTACTGATTATTCACAAGCTTCGCATTGGTTATCCATACCTGCCCCAGTTATGGCAGTTGACGTTTTTTATCTTTATCCGACTTGCTGGCAAAAGGTAGCTTTGACAGATCCGAATATATGAAAGACAACCCTAAGGTTTATCAGCGGATGATTGCCGCCTACATTCCCGGTTATCCTGTTACTGCATCTTATATGTCCAATTATCCGCATTTAAAATTTGCTGAGGGTCCTGATGACACAGGGGTAATTATCTCCTATAATACCCAGGCGCCCGACGTTGTATACAATTTGGTCGTATCCGAAATGGTGGGTCTTGTGATCAATCCGATTACCTGGACAAGAACCGAGACAGAAGCAACAGCCGCCGAGGGGTTGGGTTCTATTATGCCCGATCCGGTGACCTTGAAATTTCACCCGGTATCTCAGTATGCCGATGCCAGAGTGGATGTGGCTAAAGGTGTGTTAATCTGCACCACTGCAGACGAAAACGCACTCAATATTTACACAAAAGCTTTTGGAAAGGGAGTTTACCATAGTTTTGATTACCCTTTTTGCTTTTCCAATATTCGGGCAAATGCCCGGAACAGGGCTAACAAATTTCTGAGTAAATAGGCTGCTGAATAAATCATGGATTTACTTCAAAATTCAGCACAAAATCTTTAACCAAACAATTAAGTTTAGAAAATGAAAACAATCAGAATCAAACATTACTGTAAAGTGAGAATCATTCATTCTTTGCTCGGTATGATTTTACTTTGTCTCGCCTATTCTGTTCCAGCCCAAACCGGCAGCACGAGCGAGCCGATCCGGTTTATTGGAGGTATTACGATCGATCCCAATGTGCATGAGGGGCGTTTGCGTTATGCCATCGGAACCGAGAGCCGGCAGACGATGAGGGCCAACCGCACCCATCCTGAACTGGCCGATGGTTATGGATGGACCTATAACCATGCTGCAAACCTCTGTTACTGGAATAACCGTTTTTACCAGCAGTATCTCAGTAATCCGGTTGATGAGCACATTGCTCCGGGGCAAACCCTTATTACAACCTCCATCGATGGTCGGAACTGGGTAAAACCGGAAGTTGTTTTTCCTCCCTACAATCCCCCACCGGGTGTGAGAATTCCCGAAGGATACAACGGGTATATGATGCACCAACGGATGGGGTTTTATGTAGCTCCGGATGGAAGATTACTCGTGCTGGCATTTTACGGACATACCGAAGATCCATTTGAAAAAGGGGGTATCGGCCGCGTAGTGCGAGAGGCATACAAGGACGGAACTTACGGACCGATCTACTTTATCCGTTACACAAGCCACGCCAATTGGAATGAAACCAATACCAGTTATCCTTTTTATACCAAATCGGAGGACAAAGGGTTCGTGGATGCCTGTAAATCATTGCTCTCCGATAAATTAAAAACAATGCAGTGGTGGGATGAAGACCATGGACTCGACGGATTCTATTCCATCACCGAAGCAGGGGAGGCCTTTAATTATTATCACCGGAAAGACGGTAAAGTTGTCGGTTTATGGAAGCGCTCCCTGTGTGCCTTATCGGACGATGGGGTCAATTTCAGCAAGCCCGTAAAATCGCCAACCCTTGAGATGCCTGGGGGTAAGATGTGGGGACAGGCAACCAAGGATGGCCGTTTTGCACTCTGCTATAACCCGATTGAACTTGACGAATACCGGTATCCATTAATTATTACTTCAAGTGATGATGGAATAGTATTTGATAACATGCTTCTTGTGATGGGAGAGGTGCCGCCCCGCCGCTTTTTGGGTAGGTGGAAAGATTTTGGTCCGTGTTACATGCGCGGAATTATTGAGGGGAACGGAAACCCTCCCGGAAATGATATGTGGCTTGCCTACAGCATGAATAAAGAGGATATGTGGATAAGCAGAATTCCACTCCCGATCCGTTATGCAGTTAAAGGGGAGGTGAAAGATGATTTCAACAATATGGAAACTGGTGGTGCAGTTACCGACTGGAATATTTATGCGCCGAAGTGGGCGCCTGTTGAGGTTGCCAATTTCCCCACTTCCACAAACAAAAGCCTTTTATTGCAGGATAAGGATCCCTATGATTATGCCCGGGCTATCCGTGTTTTTGAAGAGACGAAAAAGGGTGAAATTTCAGTCCGGATTCTGCCAAAACAGATGAAGGATGGAATGTTGGACATCGATCTGACCGACCGGAATGGAAACCGTCCTGTGCGGATCAGTTTTACCTCGGAGGGTAATATCCAGGCTGTTGTTGGCAGTAACATAGTTGTTTTGCAAGGATATAAACCGGATTACTGGTATGATCTGAAAATATCCATAAATGCAAAACCATTTGGTAGTTATGATGTTTCAATTAACGGGAAACAGGTATTGAAAAATGCACAACTTGCGGAGGCTGTGAAATCGGTTGAGCGGATCTCTTTCAGGACCGGTCCATACCGGAATCTGCCGAACCGCACCACCCCAAATCAGGAGGAGGCTCCACCGCTTCCTGGTGCCGATGAACCTGTTTTTAATTCGGGGTTTTATGTTGATGATTTCAGGGCAATTTCAAAATAACTAAAATCTAAGAGGAGCGGATATTGAAAATTGCTTACAAATTATCTTGCAAGTTATGTTTACAATCTCGGGGTGACGAGGGACGCTTGTCTGGTTATTATTTGAGGGATTAACCCAAATTGAATGATTTGAACCCTCACGAAGTAATAAACAACCATTATTCTTCAAGTGTCGTTCAAAATCGACCCGTTTCATATAAATTGTAATTTCCTCTTTAGAACTTTTATTTGTCCATAACTTTTATGCAATTCCTCTTTTTGGACATTCAGTAAAAGCTTTAAAGCATCAATTAAATTCGTTTTAAGTTCTTCAATGGTTTTGCCTTGTGAAATGGCAGCTGGGAATTCCTCTATCTGACCAACATACATTCCGCTTTCAGGATCTTTTTGAATTAATATGGTTAAATCGGCTGTTTTCATACGAAATGTTTTAACTATTGCAAAGTTAATTAAAAAGAGCCTGATTAGTTTATTTTTCGATAAAATAGCCATGATATCTCCCCATCCAGTAGGGGAGTAAAAAGTAGGCGCCATCATCCTCTCCGTACCCGTCAGAACCGCTATCATAAATGTAGGTATTGCTGTTCCATTTGGAAATTCCCCGTTCAGGGGTGGGAATTGGACGGATGGCCTGTGCCTTTCCAAACCGGTCGCTCATCTGATCTTTTGGCAAGTCCCACCGGTGACTGTTCTCCATCTTCCAGGTGATCAGATCCATCGGGATAAGCCGAAGCTCTTCAAGAGCAATCTTCAGATCGCAATCTTTTTTCAGGGCATTGCTTGAAATAATATTCCAGAGTGGAATCCGGTCGGGCTGCTCCACCTTCCAGCTTCGTTGCGTACTTTTGAGGTACGTTGGAAGTAATTTCGGATCGTTGGCATACCTCATCAGCGTGTAATTAGGGAGAAAAGCAAGTTCGTCATCAGAGTGGTTAATATCGAACGGGCCATACATCTTCTGAGGAACCATATTTTCGGCGTAATGGTGTTTTTGGGTTAACGTTTGATAGGCATTCTCAAATTTCCGGTCACCTGTTACATGATAACCAGCCTTTATAAATGCAAGAATCTGCATCGAGTTAATACCCCTCTCGTACCACCAATTGTTCGAGAAGTTGATCGAATCGGGTGTCCAGACTGCCCATCGGGTGGCGATCCCGTCAAGATCGACAAGCTGAAAATTGTGATCAACAATATGGTTCATAATCCGGTGAACAAGGTTTTTAACACGCTCCTTTATTGCCCCTTCGGCTACCAGATCGTAAAAGAGGGGATAGGCAAACATATGACCAACAATCTCATCAGAACTGGTATCTCCCTTCCATTTCCATTTTTTGTCAGGCGTGAGGTGCCATTCCCCCCCCTGACCGGTACTTTCATCGGCCGCTACCAGTGAGCGGGCAGGAAAACCGGGAATACCAGTAATAGTTTCAAGCCGCTCCATCGCTTCAAACGCTTTTACCGCATTTTTCTTCGCCTCCGGATCTTTCGTGACTGCATAGCGGTAGCACTCAGCTGCAAGATAGATCGAGGTCCAGAGCCCGTCGTTGTCATCGGTGCCAGTTTTACTCGTCGATAAATCGCCCTGAGAAAGCAACCTTGATCCGCTTACCATACCATACCTGTCGTGACGAAGTTTGATCCGCTCCTCAAAGGTTGCTGCTTTTTGGGCAAGGGTCATCTCAACCTGCTGAATCTGGCTGATTCCCTTTGGGGTGGCGAACCACGTAGTGTGTTCATCAACGGGCAGAATATCGATGACCTTATTATCCGACAGCCACCGTTTTCCGTTATAGTAGTGCCACCCTGCATCTTTCTTTATAGCACCCCGGTCAGTGCCAAGCCATATCGCACTCTTTGCAGTTCTGATTATCGTTACTGGTCCATAGGGTAAGCCGTCCGAGCCTCTTAGCAGCCAGTGATTGCCATCTTCAGCAATACATCCAACGGAGAATAGTCCGCCGAATAAAACATCGGCTTTAGTGGTTCCGCTTTCAAGTGCGAAATAGGTGCGTTTAAGACCGTATGCCATCAGATCATCATCAAGATTCAGCCATTTCCCGTTCATTCTGCGCAATAGTCCGTCATTAGTTGCCAGCCAAAGATCTTCCTTTGAGTCCTTGAGGATTGAATTAATCCTTTTACCAGTGGTTATTGGCACGAAATTCCAGTTTCCGTCATAGGTCAGAAGCCCATTGTTGGTCCCAACCTGCAACGTTTTATCATTTTCCCATAACAGGCTGAGTATTGTGTCGTTTTTTGCAAATTCGGGCAAGTCGAGGTGTTGAGATGCCCCCTCCTGCTGAATGGTTTGTGCAGATGCGAGCCAGACTTTATTTTTTGTGTCCAGTGTGGCTGTATGCCATTCGGAGCCAAAGGTTTCGCCACTCCATTTTCCGCTGATATTCCGGAAAACGCCATTGGAGGTTACTGCAATTTTTTGATCCTTATCTCCAAATAATTTCACAACAGGTGTCTGAGCTTGTGTTGGCAGTGGGATTTCAGTTTTTATCTCCTGAAGATATTTGCCACATTTTATGCCGGAAATTGGTTGTCCATTGGAGGGAATTCCCCATGAGAGTAAGATCAAAACCGGTAAAAACAACTTTATTCGTTTCATTTTTTATTGAGTTTTTGTTGAGTAATTTATGGAGAACAAAGTAATGAATATAGTAAATATCGTATTTCAGAATTAAAAGTATGACAAAAATTGCCACAAAGGCTCTAAGACTCAAAGCTACACTAAGAATATTCTTTTGAATTCAAGGCTTGGTGAACCTTAGAGTCTTGGTGACTTTGTGGCTGTTTTCATTCATTTTATTGGCATTCTTTTGTTATAATATCACATAGCTTTATAAATTCCATTACTTTACTATCCGGGGTTCCATCCTCAATATCGGCTGCAACGATGTCGCAAGGACCATATTGGAGTGCGATCCGTTGCAGATCATCCCTTATTTGATCAACCGGTTTATTGGCCAGCTCCATCGGGGTATACATTATGGAACGCCTTGTCTCCGGGAAGAGCTCCCTGGCTTTTATTAAATCGGAATCTTTGCCCATGTCAAGGTAAGCGACATTCGGAATCTTTGCATAATGATCCAGATAGGGCGATGCACTCCAGGCGCAGTTATGGATGCCAATTCCATCGAAAGCCCCGGCAATCTTCACATCAAACGGCACCAGGAATTCCCCATAGAGATCCGGATCAACCATGTTGACAAGGCAGTTGCTGACAGTGAAGAACGAGACAGCCTCTCCATCTTTTTGCTGCTTTTGGTGAAGTCTCTTGGCAGCATCAACCATGGTTGTACATACACAGTCAAGAAGGTGCATCGTTCTTTCGGGTGCCAGAAACATATCCATAAAGATATCCTGTCCCCGCAGTCGTTGTGCGTTATTCAGCACCCCCTGCCAGTTCATAAAGCCATAGATCTTTCCTTCTTTTTTGCCGATCAGGTCGATTTGATCCATCAAAGACTGAAAAAAAGGATTCTGATCCAGATCGGGCGGAGTGAGGCTATCGACCTCTTCATCCGAAAAATAGTGATGTTCGGATGTCGGCCATTGTTCGCTGTCGTACCTTATAGGGACCCCATAAATGGATGCTATAGCTGAAGCACCGTATGACCCTGTCAGGATATCAGTTGTGTTCTCCCCATTACTTCCGATATTTGTCCCTGGAAACCTTTTGTCGAGTTCCTCCCTCATGCTGATCCGGGTTTGCCATCGATACTCAACATCGGTATGCCACCTCTCCCCAAAATCGATACCTATGGATTTGGCATACCATCTGGGAGTAAAGCCGACCTCGGGTCGCAGAAATGGGAGGATTCCTGTAACTGGACGCCTGGTAGCAGGTGCCCCGGGGGCTATATAGCTGATTAATTGTTGTTTAATTGAATTCATTTTTTATTGTTTATTGTAGAGACGCACTGCCGTGCGTCTTATAAAACAAACCGATTTTTCAATTCGTTTTCAATTTCAATTACCCGTTCAATCAATTGACCTGCAATTTGCTGATGAACCTCATCGAAGGGGAGGATAGGATCCCGAACCCTATCAGTAGGATAGATTCCCTGACGGTTTAAAAGCCGTTTGAAAAAATGGATTGAGATATCGAGATGCTGGTTTGAAAATGCCAGAACAGGGAGGATTTGCTGAAATAGCTTTGTTGCCTCCGTTTCCTTTCCCTCCTTCCAAAGTTTGTAAATCTTACAATAGATCCAGTTCATCCCTGTCGGCATAAATGCATGCACTCCGCGTGTAAGCCCTTCAATCATCTGGGTGACCGCCCATCCACCGCTTACATTCAATCGGCCTTCTGTAAGTGAAAGTATGCGTGAATATTTAATTCCGGCAGGTACCGTTTCAACCTTGAGACAACGGAAGGCCGGCACATTGTTAAACAACTCGCAGATCAAATCATCGGGCAGTCCATACCCTGAGGCGCTCCAATCCTGCAACATGATCATATCGGTATCAATTTCGGACAGCTGCAAGAAATGAGCTTTAAACTGATCGTCATTCTCATATGGAATCTGAAAAAGGACATTTTTGCATCCTAAGTCTGAATATGATTTTAGCAATCGTTTGCTTTTGGTTAAATCGGTTTCCCCGGCACCTGCAATTACCGGCACCTTATTTTGCACCTCATCCAGCACGACCTCCACCATTTTAATCCGCTCGCTTTCTGAAAGTTTATAAACCTCAGAAGCCATTGCAGGAACTAAAAATCCGGCAACCCCTGCTTTTATGGCTTCGTTGACATTGATCCTTAGCGCATTGAAATCAATGGTGTTGTCTGTCTTAAATGGAGTATTTAATACAGTGACAATGCCAAATAGAGGGTAGAGTTCTTGCATCATTTAAGTTGTGAAACTAATTTATAACTCCTTTGAAGAAATGTTTAAGGAGGAATCATATTTCGAGGCCGTATCAAAAGTCTTTTTAACCACAAGGTACACAAGGTAAAAACAAAGAAACACCAGGAAACAAGTTAACTTTATATATTACCAGCATTAAATCAAATTATTGCTTCAGTACCCAAACATCGGTCACCCGCGACTGATCTCTCCAGTTCATCTTCTCCTCGTCGGGTTTGTCGAATGTTAGTTTGAGTTTTCCATCTTTAATCAACTCTTTTGGAAGTGGAAATTCTTTAAATTGATCGGACCCTTTTTCGTATTTGGTTGGTTTCAGCCGAATGCCATTTGCGCGCAGTAAGGCCTCGCCGAGACCGGAAACCCTGATCAGGTAATTGGCATTCGGATTGAGTTCCGTATATTTCAATTCCGGTGTAAACTGGAATAATTGGGTAGAGAGGCGCTTGCGGCTATATCCGTCCTTTTCCCAAAGGTAGTCGATGGCATCTTCCGTTTCAGATGTCACATGTTTGGCATAGACGCTCGAAATATTATCATAAAAACTCCCTTCACCAGGATTTTCATAGTTTCTGATGAAATCTAGTCTGGTCAGTTTTTCCTTTTCAGATTTCAGCTCCTTTATTTTTTTGAACTCATCTTCGAGCCACCAACGGTTATTCAGCGGGAAATCAATAAAATCGCGCACACAACCGCGCTCTGAACCGGCAGCATTATATAACTTAACGCTGGTTTGCAAACCAACCGATAAAAACAAGTCGTCAATATATTTTATTGCTTTGTTCTTTAAATCCTGAGCCACAAAATCTTTGTCTGCCAGCTGAACATGAGCCAGTGCCTCATCCATCGCTTTATCTGCCCCAACTGTTTTGGCATTTGCAAGAATATCGTTTGCTTCGGATTCAAGTTTCATTTCATAGGCCAGCCTTTTCTGGATATAGGCGTCGTAGTAGGCCCTCATTACAAGTTGCTGCCACCTCCAGTTACCTGACAATTGTTGATTTTCGGCTTCCAGCTTTTTCCAGCGAAGGAGTGTTTTCCCGATTAATGCATTACCAAGGATTGGTCCGACCCAGTTTTGCTCGAGAGCAAGGATTCCATCAGCTGCCTCATTGGCAATTGTTGAACCAAAGAAAAAGCTGCAATATCCTTTGACAACATTTCTAACGTTATTTTTGGTTTTCCAGGCCATCTGGCTCCATACAATTTTATTCACGTCATCGTGGACTCCGTCTGAATAAGAGATGAATCCGTCGGTAAACGGCGCATCATGGTTATGGACTCCGGCGTAATAGAGAGGTTGAGGATTGGTGCACTCCCTTCCTTCGGTTAGCGCAAATGCCTGATCCCATTTTTTTACCGGGAACTGACATCGCACAGTGTGGGTGAGGTCGGGGTAGGAGCGGAGTTTATATCTCTTTGGCAGACGCTGACGCTCCTCTTTAATTGACGGGCTGCTTGGTCCGTTTGCTACACCTGTAAGCCAATCGGGATTTTTCTCTTTTAGGTAATTAAAGAAATAATCCACTTTCTCCTTGTCGAATCCCTGAAGTGAAATCCACATTCCGGCCTTTGGATGGTACTTGTGCAGGATGGAGGTCATCTCTTCAAGGAACGGCATCACTTCGGCCGGATGGTTGTCGCCGGGGTCGCCACCGGGAAAAAATACGCCATCGAACCGGGGACATTCCCTGAAAAGTGATTCGTACTTATCAAGCATATTCTGGCGTTTGGTTTTATCTTTTAAGTCCCCTTCGACGGCAGCCCAGACCCAGTAATCTGCTCCGTATTTTGCGCATATTTTGCTTAATTCGATGTTCATCACAGCGCGCGGATATTTCATAAGTGTGTCAAGCCGGTCGTCCTGAAATGGAATACCTTCGATGCTGTTAGCACCGAAAAGTACCTGTTCCCGGATGTGCTGGTCGAACTGAGCAATCGTCCATGAATCCCAGGAGTTTGCAGTCATACGGTATCCAAATTGGTGACCTCGGATTGGATACTCGGGTGAAGTAGCAATTTCATTGGATTTATTGAAGACAATCTTATTTTGGGTGAGCTCTGCAGTTCTAAGGAATTGTCCTACTGCATAAAGTATTCCTCTCTCATCACCCCCGATTAACCAAAGTAGATTGCGGCTACCGGACTTTTCAAGAACAAGCCTGAACCCTTCCGGCTTTTCTTCGGGAAGGTTGCTCCCCTTCCGCTTTGGAACGGAATACCCGGCAATCTCCGTGTCCGTTAACGTAGCAAGGATTATTAGGTTCGAATTCTCTGTCTGGGAGCTTGTCGGAAGGTTTATGGATGTTCGCTTCACAATCTCTTCCTTCAATATTTGAATTGCCGTTTGCCTTAACGGAGATTTGATTGACTGGGAGGCAAGAATGGTTGCTTTGCTTAAATCGATCTCCTGGGCTGAGGCTATTCCCGCGAAGATCAGGAGAGAAGTGAGAAACAACGATCCCAAAATTAGACTTTTCATTTTCATGTTTTTTGATTTTTAGGGGTGTTTTTATTTTTTGATCAGCCACACGTCAGAGACATGCGACTGGCTGCTCCACCTGATATGTGACTCTTCAGGTCTGTCGAAAGTGACTTTAATTGTCCCGTCCTGGGTGAGGTTCTTTGGTATTACAAACTCCTTAAACCCGCCAATTTCTTTGTCGTAAGCGATTGGGTCGAGTCTGATTCCATCCACACGTAAAAGGGCCTCTCCTCTGCCGGATGCCCGGATATTATACCTGCCATTTGCGTCGAGGTTAATGTATTCCAGGGTAGGTTGAGGTTGAAAAAGTTGGGAAGAGAGCCTTTCGCGGCTGTAGCCACCTTTCCACCAGGCAACATCGGTTGCATCATAGGAGGTTGTTAGTACACGTGGTCCGGTTTCGATATTTGAAACGTTATCGTAGTAGCTTCCCGGACCCGGTTTCTCCCAGGTGCGGATAACATCCAGCCTTTCGAGTTTTTTTGCCTCGCTATCCATTGCTTCGATCTTTTTAAACTGGTCGGCAAGCCACCACCGGTTATTTAGGGGGTAGTTTACAAAAGTCAGGATACAACTCCGTTGGGAATTGGAGGCATGGTATTTTTCAACATCTGATTGATAGCCAATTGAATGAAACAGATCATCGCAATACTTCACGATTTTGGCGTGCAATTCCTGGTTTAAAGGTTTGGTATCTGCCTGGTTAACCAATTCCAGAGCTTTACTCATCGCTTTTTCTGATCCAATCTGATTTGCTGTTGAAAGGATGTTATTGGCCTCTTTTTCAAGTCCAACCTCGTAAATTTTCCGTCTGCGTTGGTAGGTGTCATAATAGGCACGCACAACAAGCATCTGCCACCTCCAGTTTCCGGACAATTGAGGATTCTCCTTTTCGAGTTTTTGCCAGTATTCAAAGGTAGGCTCAATAGCACCGTTATTCCGGATTGGACCAACCCAGTTTTGCTCAAGAGCCATGATCCCGTTTGCAGCTTTTGAAGCTACTTCAGAACCAAAAAAGAACCTGCAATAATCGGTCATAATCTCTTGGGGCTCCTGTTCGATATTCCAGCCACGCATACTCCAGGTGACTTTATTCACATCATCATGGACACCATCTGAATAGGAGATAAAACCATCTGTAAATTGAGCATAGGTTTCATGAATTTTAGCATAGTAATTCGGCATTGGATTGATCCCTTCACGCCCGATTGTCAGCATATATGCCTGGTCCCAGTTCACAACCGGATAGTCGCATCTTACGTTGTGGGTGATGTCCGGATATTGGCGGTGTTTGTACTGTGCCGGAAGCCGAAAGCGTGTTTCTGCCATTGAGGGGCTGCCTGGTCCTGAGACTACCCCTTTTAACCACTCTGGTTTGTTATCAGTAAGATAGGTGTAAAAATAGTCGATCTGCTCTTCACTAAATCCCTGCAGCGAGATCCAAATTCCGGCATTGGGATGGTACTTAATCAGCCGGTCATGTAACTCTTTCAAAAATGGCATCACCTCCCTGGGATGATTTTCCCCCGGATCGCCTCCGGGAAAGAATACGCCATCAAGTTGAGGTAAATCTTTATAGATTTTTTCGTTTTTCGCTAACTCCTTTTCGCGCAAATCTTTATCCTTTAAATCGCAGGTGGCGGGTGTCCAGATCCAGTTTTCAATTCCATAAGCTGCACAGATTTCGCTGATATGTTTGTTCATCTCTGCCGGAGGAATCGGCATTAATGCGCTGCTATCATTGTCATCCAGTGGAATAGTTTCAATTGCATTGGTGCCAAAGAGGACCAGCTCCCTGATGTACTGTTCATACTTTTTGACATCCCAGGCATCCAATGTATTGTTTGTGTTACGATAACCCAGCTGATGGCCGCGTATTGATTGCAGGGGTGAACTCGCAAAATCAAGGGGTTCATCAAGTCCTATTTTATTTTTGGTCATTAAGGCCGTACGGAGCAATTTGCCAATGCCGAACAGTATTCCACGGTCATCTGCACCAATTATCCAGATCACATCTTTGCCATTCTGCTTTCCACTCAGAATCCGGTATCCCTCTTTTTTTAGTTCGGGTAAATTCAGACCTGTTCGTTTGGGTACTGTTAATCCGGAGATTACTTTGTCATCATTGGTTGCCAGGATAATAGCTGCTCCTTTCTTCCAGACAGATGATACCGGTAAATTGATTGAAGTTCGCCTCGCTATTTCTTCCTGCAAGGTGCGAATGGCTGTATTTTGCACAATTAAATTACCATTCGCAGTCGAAATTATGGTCGCATGACTCAAGTTTATCCGCTGTGCAGAAACTTTGGAGTATTGAAACAGCAGGGATATGGTAAGCAAAGAGAGGAAAATAATACCTTGATTTTTCATTTTAAATGGATTTCGAAATTTTATAACTGAACGATTTCTGCATCTAACCCGGCAATATTAACGGTGTGATTTTTACTTTTGAATTTAACGGTAAATGATTCTTTTGATTCTGACAGATTCCACAACAGAACTGTTTTAATTTTTGGATACCAGGCGCAAACGACAGGCTTCTTTTCGATAACATAGGGTATTCCATGGAGCAGAGGAATTATCTCTTCCTTTAGTGCAAAAAGATCTTTCAGATTTTCTGCCACAAAACCTTGTCCAGTTGTTTCTGATCCGGATTTGGAACGATTGATAAAGGTCGTACCTTTTGATTCAAGTTTTTTCGAAACGACATCTTTAAAATCGAAATCAGAGAGGAAGGTCCAGCCATCCTCCGCCGGAGTATCTGTAACTTCGAATGGAATTCCCGAGGCTAAAAAGAGGCTAAAAGGCTTGTCGTCGCCAACCATACGACTGCTCTCTCCCCAATAGTGTTTAAAGGGTCCTTTGAGTTGGTGACCGGCAATTATTTTATGCATGGAAGCCGCCTTTTTCATGGCCGGAGCAAGTGTACTCCAATGGGTGAAAGGGAATGGTTCCAGTCCGCTCATCATCATCGTATTGCGGATATCTGCGATTGTAGTAATGTGTAATTTCGCTGCCATATTCCTGGCCGATAGTTTGTCTGCAGGATAGGCTGTTGTCTCGCTGTAGGCCAATTCGGGTGCAACAAATCTGCGGTGAAAAAGGGCGCTGAAAAGTTCGTCTGTTTTTCCCTTAACCGGCGTCATGGCGTGGTCATCGAACATTAATTCTCCTACTCTCATTAGTGATCCATTGTAATCACTCAGTCGGATGCCCGCTTTTTCTGATCCCAGGTACATTACCATAATGCCAAGTTTTACTTCAGGTGATGCTATTTGTTGATTTCTAAAACAGTTTGTTAGCTGATCACAAGTAAATTCAATCCAGCTTCTTGTCATTGAATTCAGCTGGCGATCTTTGATGTCCTGTTTGAGTTGGATCCAATCTTTTTCCTGGTAACCATATTTATTGAGAAATTCGGTCTGGTGCTCCAGGCAAAAGCATCCGCCTATCTTTCCCGGTGTCCTGGCCAGTCTGAAATCATCATCCAGAAACAGTTTGGTAAAACCCGATTTGGCGACTTTTTGAATGACCGATATATTTTCCTGAGTTATTACCGGATGCAACGATGTACCTGAATATTTATTCCCTTCGATATCGACCCCCCTTGGCCAGTTTTTGGGAGTACTTTCATATTCGGGCAAACCACCAAGAGAATTGCCCGGATGTCCCAGGGGAACAGTAAGAATCTGAACTTCGATCCCTTTTTTTCCGAACCTGTCTTTCCAAAGCTGGATATCTTCAATCGAATAGGGATAATACCCGTTTAAAAACAGGGGCATCCAAACCACATTGACCCCGCTGTTAACAATCAGATCAAAGAAGCCGGGATTTGCATTGAGTGTAGTTGTGTTTGTGCACAGGCTAAAACTCCTGATCAGCTTTGAAGAATTGGCCGGACTAAATCCGACTAAAGCGCCTGATGCAAGAAGGGAAGATATTTTCAGAAAATTTCGCCGGTCTGTCCTCATTTGATTTTGAATTTTATTAACAGTGTAGTCAGTTTTCTTAATGGGTTTGATTGGGATCAGATTTTTACGATTAATTTGTTTCGCACCATATACCTTGCAACGATGAAGCAGATTAGGTACACAACCATCGCTCCGCATAAGGCTTGCCAAAGTGGCGCTTTGCGATCGAGTAAGTCTCCACGCAATTCGATGAGTACATTTTGAACCAGGTAGAGGATAAGTGGATTCATCCCCAAAACAGTCAAATGTGGAATGTTAATTTTTTTCAGGTCGGCCAGCCAAAAGAACAGAACGAAAACAGCATAACTTAAACCTGAGGCAAACAGGGGATAAGCCATTGTCATACTGCGTTGGGAGAATTGCCATAATGAAGAGGGTTCCACCCGGGACAATCCGTATCCGATGGCCATAAGGATAATCGCGTAACCCATGGACCGCCTGATAAATGTTGTGTGATTTAGATTTGAAAAATCATCCATGAGTAAGGTTCCAAAAATAAGAATGGATGCCCAGCTTAGGACTCCCAGCGGTCCTCCGTCAATACTGTGAATCATCGTCCATTCCCCGTATCCTGAGAAGGTAAAAATGCACTGATAAAGAATAAGAAACGCAATTGCCACGGTGATTCTGACCCCCTTTTTGGAAAGGATAAACGGAAGGGTGATTAATCCGGCAAAACCAATATCGACCAGTGCATCCCACATTCCCAGTTTTGGATCGGGTCCGTAAATAACTATTCCGATTAAGATTAGCGTTAAATAACGTTTTACAGCTGTCAGGTAGCTTTTAAACCGGCCTGATTTTCTGATTTGGTTTATCAGAGACATTCTGAAACCCATTCCAACGGCAAAAAGAAAGAATGGCGCAATTGTATTTGCAAATGTCATACCGTAATTCGGATGTTTAAAGGTTTCGGGAACTGATTCAAAGCGACCAAGGTAATTGACGAGGATCATTCCAAAGATGGCAAAACCTCTGAATTGATCCAGGGAAGTTATTCTTCCCCCCGGCAACTTATTCTCTTTTTGAATTACCATTACTGTTAAACTCTAAAAGTTGAAATATCAGGCACTATTTTTTTATTTTGAACCGATAAGCGGTAATGCGGTTTTGATTGCCCCTGTTGATATAGCCTCTCCAAAATCAGGACCATAGAAGCTCATACTGGATTCATATCCTTCGCCATGGAGATATTGGTCGCGGCTCAGGATATAGCCAATCCATTCGTTCGCAAGTCCTCCGATTGCAACATGTTTTATGCCGCTCTCCTTTAGTGTCATTTTTATCTTCAGACCCAGGACGGCAGTCAGCTCACCGGGTATCCCTGAAATGACCAAATCGCCGATTCTTACAGCCCCCATGCCAACTTCGCTTGGTCCCAATACATCCATCACAATCTTCACAGTCTTCTCATTTAAACCATACTCTTCGCCTCCTGTTTTCATAAACGATGGGTGGGCTGCATGTTCCGGTAAAGGGACAATGCCGTAGCTGTATTTAAATTCTTTAACTTCCCTGGGTTTGATATCCTTAAATACTTCAAAGGCTTTGTTTGCTATAATTTTACCATAGATCTGGATCTTTTCGTATCCCTTTTTGTCACTGTTAAGCACCGTGGACTGATCCCCTTCCGATCCATTGAAATACATGGTAGTCACACCCTGACCAATTAAATTCTGGAGATTGGTTTGAAGATAGCCCGGCCACTCTGCAGAGACCAGCATATCCTGTCCCCCCAGAAAAGTTGGATGGGCAGTCCAGTTGACAAGAACTGCCAATGGCTTTCCATTGTTCAGATCAATCCGTGTGACGATTAACTCTTTATCGATGTCCGGATCATTCCGCCGGTTGCGGTTCAGCCCCTCAAGGACCCTGCTCTCTGTTCCGATTTTTACCGGCTGATAATTTTTATCTGCTTCCCTTACCAGTGTTTCAAGTTTATCAATTAAAAAAGCTAAAAGTTTCGGTTGGAAGATTCCCAGATTTGGATTATTCAACAGATTTTTACTGTTCAGTGCTGCCATCTCGAGACTTCCATGCGAATGGCTCGGCAGGAACATCATATTTTCCAATCCCCAACCCATTCCAGGGACCCGTTTGATCAGGTCGCTCTTTACATTGGATGGAATCCCCAGAAGATCGAGCGTTATAATCATATATTTCCGATCTCCCATTTTCAATGACAATGCTTTGGCCATGATGTGGTCATGAATCGCTTCGGCCGGCTTGTTCATCCGTTCACCGTAACCTCCCAGCGTATATTTCATCTCAATCGGCGGGGTGATATCGATCGATGCAACATTGGCTGTAAGCTTCTTTCCTTGAGATGTGAAGCTTAAGGTGAAAATGCTAAATATTATAATAATAAGAGCTCTGTACTTCATTTTCTATTAATATTAACGATGAAATAAATAATCTTTGGGATAGATTAGAATAGATGATTTAGATATTTTAT
>CAIVCR010000027.1 GCA_903904515.1 uncultured Bacteroidia bacterium | reverse complement strand
GGGTTGGGGGAGGTCTGGGTTGGAGGAGGTCTGGGTTTGGGGAGGTCAAAAGAGGAGAATAATTATTGCGACATTATATTGTTTTTATTTCTTAGTGTTTTAAATATTCTAAAATCAGTCCATCGGCAATAAGTTTTGTTCTGATGATCTCATAGCTCAGGTCATTTATCTCCTGATTATTTTCCAGCGCAAGGGAAGCTACGGTACCGGCACTTTGCCCCAGAATCATAAAAACCGGTTCCATCCGGATCGATCCATAGGCGATGTGCGAACTTGACAATGCAACAGGAACGAGGAGATTTTTGCACTCTGCTTTTTTTGGGATAATGGAACCCAGGTCGATCTGATAGGGTGGAATCGAAACCTCGATATCCCCTTCATTCTCAACAAATCCGTCAGGTTTAATATAACGCTGGGTGTTATGCGAATCCATGTTATAGGAACCCATCGCAACAGGATGGAACACTTTGTTTTTTCCTGTGATTTCGTTTTCGGTAAGTATGGATTGCCCGATCATCCTGCGTGCTTCCCGCACATAGATCTGATGAGGCCAGTTCCCGTTATCCTTAAATTCATCTTTTGAAAGTCCCCATTGCCGCATCTCATCACGAACCTCCAAGGGTACGCGTGGATCATTGGCCAGGAAGTACAATAATCCTTTCTGATACGTTTCATGCGCTGCTATAATCTCTTTTCGCTTCTCGTAGGAGGCTTCAGGATAGCTGTAATTCTTACCAATATAGTCGAAGCTAAAAGGGCCATGGTTATTGACATCGGTTTTGTCATTGGGAATCGGATCGAATTTTTGAAAGGTTTTACGCCAGCCCGCATCAAATATTCGGATCATCAGCTCATATTGTGCAGAGTCATACCCTGATGGACGGGTAAAGGGAACTCTGTTACTGTTGTTCTTTGTCAGGCAGGTTCTGAAGCAGTAAGCCTGGATTTTTTGATCTCCGGATCCTCTTTGTCCCGGCTCTTCTGTTGAAATAAGGGGCAATACACCGCTCTTTTGATCTCCGGGGATAACATACGGGCTGATAGTTAATCCCTGAAAATCATGGTGCTTAACCGCGAGATTTCCGGTCTGTACGCCATTCCAGTTCTCTCCGTAAACATCATTCGCTTCGCGGCCAACGTGGTAACTCACACCTGCTGCGGCCATCAGGTCACCTTCATAGGTCGCATCAATAAATATTTTACCTGTGTAGATTTTTCCTGATAAGGTCTTGATTGTCTGTATATTTCCGTCTTTGATTTCAACTCCGTGAGCCCTTTCAAGGAATTCGCCGCGAAAAACTTTGATTTTATAATCCTGAACGAAATTTTCAAAAATCTCTTCTGCAACATGGGGCTCAAAGATCCACATAGTACGGCTTTGTCCGTCCACAGCAGGCGATCCCTGACCTTTACCGCCATATACCTCTTTCTTTTGCCATTGCCAGGCCTCGGGTTTTTGATAATGGGTGTAAACCCGGTGATAAAATTCACGCGATAGGCCTCCGATAACCCCTTTGTCCCCTGAGTCGGTAAACCCTAAACCGGACGAGGAAAGACCTCCCAGGTGATTGTCCGGAGAGACGATTATCACCGATTTCCCCATTTTGGCAACCTGAACAGCCGCAGTAACAGCAGCAGAGGTTCCCCCATAAATAATTATATCTGCCTTATTTTCCCCCTTGCTTTGAAAGACCAAAAAGAAGAGTAGTGCAGCCACCAGGATACGAGGAGATTTTTTTCCATTAAGCATAAGATGGGCAATTATTCAGTTTATGAGCGCTGAAAAAAAATGATATGCAAAAAAAAGCTTCGACATGCATCAGTTGATATTGCTCAGGCAAGTCGAAACTTAGATCCTTTCCTTTAAATTTGGAAGATCTCAGGAGAATTAAATCCAGCATCGTTTTTTTCATTTGGAACCTCGACCAAAATTAAAAACCCCTGGATTATTTAGGAGAGGATATTCTTAAAATAGGCAACATATTGTTCTATTTTACGTTTATCTTCCCCATCGTATTTAGATAGTGGCAATGCTGCATAGTCATTGCATATTCCCATTGTAGCCAAAACTGCCTTCAGTCCCCTTATGTACTTGGAACTGTTGTTTGATACCGCGTAGATGGTATTGTAGAGTTGAATGTTTAATTCCCGAAGTACTGCAATTCTCTCGAAATCATGTGCTAAAGAGGCTTCATATAGCTCTACAAATAATTTTGGATAGATATTTGCACCCCCGGCAATGGCTCCATGTCCGCCCTGCAGAATTGTTTCAGGAATAAAAAGTTCAGTTCCAGTGATAATCGCAAATTCAGGTGTTTTTTTGAATTCTTCGATTAAATTGGTCTGATAAAACATATCCCCGGAACTATCTTTAATTCCGATAGCACCCAATTGTTGTCCAATCTTAACCGTTTCAATCTTCATATGAAGTTTGGTATGACTGGGCATATTGTATAGCAAGAGTGGTAATGGCGATTTGGGGATCAGGTTTTTAAGATAAACAACCAATTCGCTTTGCGAAATAGGCATATAGAAAGGAGGAGCAACTACTACAGCATCTGCACCAACTTTTTGTGAATATTCAGCTATTTCAAGGGATCCTTCAAACGAGGTATCGGTAATACCAACCATTACAGGAATCCGTTTGTTGGTTAATTCGCAGGTCCGCTTTATGAATTCTTTTCTCAGATCATAAGTAAGACTGGGCGCTTCACCTGTTGTACCTAAAATAAACAAGCCGTGTACGCCGCCTGCTATAAGATGCTCCACCAGATTTTCCAGCCCTTTTACATCAAGTGTGTTGTTGTCAAGAAGTGGAGTAATAACAGGAGGTATTATCCCCCGTAAAGGTAGTTTCATAGAATTCTAATATGTGAATGTAATAAAAAGTGCTGCTCTTAATAAGAAAGTTAGACAGATTTACAAAAATCTCATCTGTCATACAAATTAAGGGGATCAAGTTCTTTTTTACTTCTATAATCTTGTTCTATTTACATTGTATTTTAACTGTTATCTGATTTTAATCATTTATATTTGTGTTTTCAAGTTAAAAAAATTAAAACGGCGAAAAATGGAAATAATCTATGAGAAGATATTTGTCTCTCATAACTATTCTTTTATTACCAGAAAGTTACAGCTGGCCTCCAATACAACCAAGATTCATTCGCACCGAAATTTTGAGTTGAATTATATTGCATCTGGTTCCGGGAAAAGAATTGTAGGAAACAGTATTTCTGGTTATGCAAAGGGGGATTTGGTCCTTTTAGGACCTAATATTCCCCATTGCTGGGATAATTTAGAGACCGAACAAGACACTATTGCCGAGTGTATTGTTACTCATTTTAATGAAAACATCATCAGTTCAGATTTTTTCAACATCCCTGAACTTGAACAGGTTGTCGCTTTGCTCAAAAATGCCAGTAATGGTATTTGGTTTAAGGGAAAAAAAACGGAAAAGGTTGGTCAAACCCTTAAGAAAATGGTTGCCTTAAAGGGTCTTGAACGGTATATCGAACTCCTTAAAGTTTTTCAGCTTTTACTCGAAATAGAGGAACGGGAAAATTTAGCACTACCTTCGGTCATGACCAACTCTTTCGAGACCGATCAGGATCAGATCAATAAAATATATGAGTACGTTTTTAATAATATTCAGACCGGGATAAAATTAAAAGAGGCATCTGCGCTGGTTTATAAGGAACCTGGTTCCTTTTGCCGCTATTTTAAAAAGAAGACCAACCAGACCTTTATGGATTATGTGAAAAATGTCCGAATAGGGATGGCAGCCAAGCTGCTGGCAGAAACAGATAAGCAAATAACCCAGATCTGTTACGAGTGCGGATATAATAACCTGGCAAACTTTAATCACTATTTCAGGGTGATTATGAAAAAGACACCCTCTGAATATAGGAAAGAGTTTAAGTAGAAGTTGCAACTGGAAGCCAGCACATTGTGATGTTGAATGGGCGAATAGGCGAACGGGCGAAGAGGAGAAAATGGAGAAGAGAAAATCCGAATTTGGAATTGTCCTGATTTGTTTAAGATTTTAGGTTTAGACTTCGTTTAACTCTTCAGCTTTATTTCGTCCTTGAAACTGTTTAATTTTTGCTTCATAATCCTGATTTTTGTTTACTTTTTCTGTAAACCTATTTCAGGACTAGACACCGTCTCTCCGTCTCTCCGTCTCTCCGTCTCTCCCTCTCTCCCTCTCACCCTCACCCCCTCACCCCTGCACCCCATTAGCACATTGGCAAATTAGCACATTAACACATTATGCTTCCCCCTCGCCCCCAGCAGTTAATATTGTATAGGAATCGGGCAAAAATTGACACATATTCCATAATTTTCTGATGTTTCTTTGATTAGCCTGAAAAATCTGAAGCATGGAAAATAATCATTGGAGTATCTTATTGGATAAAAAATACCCTGGTTTGTGCATGCTATCCCTTTGCAGAACTCTCTTTTTATCTTTTTTTTCTAAATTCAGGGATAACTTTTTTCCTGTTTTTTCCTGTTCCGGATCCGGCAGGGTAGGGGTTATTATTCTGTTAGTATTCGTCAATACGCCCAGTTTTTCTGCAGGTTCTGATTCCCATTTCACTTTTAGAAGGATGATGGTAGAATATGCCGAAAATCCTATCAATATTGATGATGCTCACCCCCGCTTCTCATGGATAATCTCTTCCGATAAACGAAATCAATCCCAGTCAGCATATCGGATATTGGTCGCTTCCTCCTTAAAGATTCTGAGTTTAAATCGGGGTGATTTGTGGGATTCAGGGAAGATTGAATCGCGCGAAACCATTCAGCATGAATATAAAAGCGAGAATCTTCAATCGAATACCACCTATTACTGGAAGGCAATCAGCTGGGATGGAGCTGGCAAATCACACGAGAGTCCTGCAGCCAGATTTGAGACCGCTTTCCTGGCTGCTAACGATTGGAAAGCTCATTGGATAGGAAAGGGTCCGGCTGTTGAACCGTTGCCACCTCAGGGATTTTTCAAGGACACCAGGGAGCAGGCTTCAATGAAAGATACCATTGTTCATGATGGCAATTCACTATTGTTGAGACATGAAGTAAGCTTACCCAATATAATCAGCTCTGCCCGTGCATACGTTACCGGAGTTGGGTTTTATGAACTTTATATCAATGGGAACCGGGTTGGGGATCAGGTACTGTCACCAGCCAAGACACCCTATCATAAGCAGATTCTTTACGACACCTACGACGTGACCTCCCTATTAACAAGAGGTAAAAATGCTTTTGGCATTCATTTGGGAAACGGGTGGTATAACCCCTATAAAAAATGGTGGAACGACTACCGGATGCAGTGGTTCGGATCAAAGAAGGCGATCGCACAAATTTTCGTGCGGTATACCAATGGAACCTCACAATGGATAACCACCGACAACGATTGGGTATGGGCACCCGGTCCGGTAAGCTATAATTGCATTTATGACGGTGAAGTTTACGATGCCAATCTGGATCACAAAGGGTGGTCAAAAGCGGGATATAACGATTCTGACTGGAAACCGGTTACGCTCTTTAGCAAACCCAATGCCCGGCTGCTTTCCCATCGGATGCCTCCTGTTAAAGTTCATGAAACCTTTAAACCTAAGGAGATAAATGTCCCGATGAAGGGAACCAGAGTTTTCGATATGGGACAGAACTTTGCAGGATGGATCAGGTTAAAAGCCAGGGGGACTAAGAATTCAGTGCTTAAAATCAGGTTTGCCGAGGATCTTAATGCCGATGGAACCATAAACGTGACCAGCAACGAATTTGCCCGTGCAACTGCAGAATACCGGATGAAAGGCGATACCCTGGAAACATACGAACCACGATTTACCTGGTTCGGGTTTCGATATGTTGAGATTTCTGCCGGGAACGGTCCTCTTCAGCTTATTGATGTTCAGGGGCGGGCAGTCTATACGGATAACTCACAAACCGGGACTTTCGAATGTGACAACGAACTGGTTAATAAGATCCACAAGGCTACTGTCTGGTCGCAGAAAAGCAATATGATCGGTTATCCGATGGATTGCCCCCAGCGGGATGAACGATTGGGATGGTTTGGTGATGCTCAGGTTACGGCAGAAGAGGCGATGTTTAATTTTGATATGGCTTTGTTTTACGAAAACTGGCTCGAAGGAATCAGAGACAATCAGGATGAGAAAACCGGTGATATTCCCATCATTTCTCCCCGCCCGTATATTTTTGATGAGGGGATTGAATGGAGCAGCACCTATTTTACACTGCTCTGGCAATTTTATAAATATTATGGTGATGAGCGGATTTTGAGAAGACATTATCCGACTATGAAAAAATATATGGGCTTTCTTGAACACAAGTCAAGAGATTTAATCCTGCCTAAAGGGTGGATTGGCGACTGGGGAAGCATGGTTAAAGGGTGGAAAGAGGGGGAGCCGGCATCGGTCCCAACCGCATTTTATTTTCTGGATGCAAAAATAATGTCCCAGGTGGCCCATATTCTTGGAAATAAAACTGATCAGGAAACATATCTGAACCTCTCTGACAGAATCAAAGAGAAATACAATAAAACGTATCTGAACCCCGAAACGGCCAATTATACTGATGGCAGTCAGATGGCCAATTCCTTTCCGCTGTTTCTGGGGATAGTTCCGGAAGATCTAAAACCGAAGGTCCTGGATAATCTTGTCAGCGATATCGTAACAAAAAATAATACGCATCTCACGACGGGTGTTCTTGGCACAAAATATATGCCTGAGGCACTTGCGCGTTCAGGTCGCGGGGATGTTGCCTGGGCGATTATCAATCAAAAGAGTGCCCCCAGCTGGAACGATATGATGCGTAAATATACCACCATGTGCGAGTTCTGGACCCTGAAACAGTCAAAGAACCATGTGATGATGGGGAGTATCGATGCGTGGTTTTATAAATACATGGCTGGTATTCAGTTGGATGAGAAGAATCCTGCATTTTCCACGTTTATCGTGAAACCACTTTTGCCCGATAGTCTGGGATCTGCAAAAGCCAGGATCGAAACCATCAGAGGAACGGTTTCATCAGAATGGAAAAAACAGAATGGGCAATTCTGCTTAAAGTTGCATGTCCCTTATAATACCTCCGCCCTGGTCTATATTCCCGGAGGTAAATCGGATGAGGTTAAGGAGGGGGGAATTGCAATTAAACAGGCCTTCGGAATTGAGGCTTTAGGCTTTAGTGATGGTGCGCATGTCTTTAAAGTAAGTTCCGGAAGTTATTCATTCACAATCAATAAGAATTAGTAATGCGTTTTGCGGCTTTATTCCTGGTCCTGTTTATTGCCTGTCAGCCGGCTAAAAAGAAAGCGTGCGATTTTGCAGCTTTTGTAAATCCGTTTGTTGGCACAGGTGGTGATATGTCCAATGGATTTGGAAATATGTTCCCCGGAGCGGCATACCCTTTCGGGATGATCCAGCTGAGTCCGGACAACGGAGGACAGGGATGGCAGTACGCTGCCGGATACCATTACCCGGATAGCATGATTGTTGGATTTTCACATACCCACCTGAGCGGTACCGGCGTTGCCGATTTTTGTGATATTTCGGTAATGCCGACTGTACAACCAATCGCGGAAAAATATTTTGTCCAGGCAGATTCAACTGTCAAGGATATCATTTCTGAAAAAAGTCTTGATCCGAATAAGTTCATTAACCGGGATGGCCAGCCTGGACCATTTGATAAACATTTCCTGCTTGAATACAGCTCGAAATTTTCGCACAAAACAGAGAAAGCATCGCCCGGATTTTATTCGGTTAACCTTACGGATGATAATATTGATGTTGATTTGACGACCACTGAATTTGCCGGAATGCACCGCTATCGTTTTAATAAATCGTCTGACAGACAAAGTGTTGTGCTGAATCTTGGCTTTACCAACAGCGACCGGACAACCGATGCACTGGTCAGGTACCGGTCATCCGAATTGATTACCGGGTACCGGTTTTCAACAGGAAAAGCCAATGTACAACGGGTTTATTTTGCGATGCAATTTTCACGGAAGATTAAAGAATGCAGTTATTTTCTCGCCGATTCAACCGACGGGAAGCAACTTGCAAAGGGGAAAAATGTAGCTGCCGCTTTCTCGTTCGACAGTAAGGAAAATCAGGAGCTTCTGCTGAAAGTGGCCATTTCATCTGTAAGTGAAGAGGGAGCCTTAGCAAACCTTAAAACCTCAGACAGGTTAGGTTGGAACTTCGACCAGATGCATCAGGAAACCCGTGCAAAATGGAATGCTGAGTTATCAAAAGTAAACGTTGAGACTTCCGATTCAACAAAGAAGACTATTTTCTATACCTCTCTTTATCATTGCTATCTGGCCCCATACCGGTTTTCAGACGTTAACGGTTTTTATAAAAATTTCAAACAGGTTCCCGATAAGGCTGAAGGTTATACCCAGTACACGTTATTGTCACTATGGGATACCTTCCGGGCCGAGAATCCCCTTTTGGCTCTGATGCAACCCAGTGTTGAAGAGAATATTATCCATTCAATGCTGGCAAAATACCGCCAGACGGGAGAAATCCCCTATTGGGAAATTTCGGGAAATGAAGGTGGATCGATGATTGGTTACCATGCTGCAGTGTTAATGGCCGATGCTTTGACCAAAAAAATTGGAACCTATGATCCCCGGGAGATCTTTAAAGCACTGGTGGATGCCTCAGAAACAAATCGCAAAGGAGTGGACTTTTATCGGCAGTTTCATTTTGTCCCAACGGATAAAGAAAAAACAGGAACAGTCTCAAAAACACTTGAATATGCTTATGATGACTGGTGTATCGCACAGATTGCCAAACAGCTCGGAAAGGATGAGGATTGTCGAAAATATATGGACCGTTCACTTTATTACAAAAATTTGTACGACCCTTCCTATCACCTGATGCGGGGTAAAAACAGCAGTGGCAGCTGGTACGAACCGTTCCAACCCCGTTTTGCCGAATATGGAAATCCCCATTGTGTAGAGGGAAATACCTGGCAGTACTCCTTTTTTGCCCCGCACGACATACTCGGGTTAATTGAATTAATGGGTGGGAAGGATGATTTTGGGAGGATGCTTGACAGCCTTTTCACCCAGACTTCCCAATTGCTGGGCGAAGATGTTGCAGATGTTACCGGGTTGATTGGCCAGTATTCCCAGGGGAATGAGCCGGATCATAATTTCGCCTATTTATTCGATTTTATTGATCAGCCCCGAAAAGCTCAATTTTTCACCAACAAAATTATCAATACACTTTATCATAATTCCCCGGAAGGGCTGTGCGGAAACGAGGACTGCGGACAAATGTCGGCATGGTATGTCTTTAGCGCGATAGGGATGTATCCCGTAAATCCGGTTGATGGAAGGTACTATTTTGGATCTCCGCAATTTGAAAAGGTTATTCTTAATCTGCCCAATGGCAAAACCTTCACTGTTGAGGCAAAAAACGTTTCAACAGAGAATATTTATTTCTGCGTAGTTAAATTGAACGGACAAAAGCTGGACCGTTTATATGTCACGTATGACGAGGTTGAGAAGGGTGGAGAACTTGAGTTTGAAATGGTAAAAAATTAAAATATGGATGGTAAATTAAATCTCACGGAATTTTCCTGGATTAACCCTCCGGCGAAATTTACACTGGAAAATAATCGGCTGACAATCATCACCGATCCGGAAACCGATTTTTGGCAGCGAACCTATTATGGTTTTCAGAATGACAATGGCCATCTGTTTGTCAAAGAGGTTGAGGGTGATTTTTCATTTGTTGTAAAAACTGACTTCAAGGCGGAAAATCAATACGATCAATGCGGTGTCATCCTTTATCAGGCTAGTGAAAACTGGGTAAAGGGTTCCATCGAATATGAAAATCAAGACTATGCCAGGCTTGGTTCGGTGGTCACAAACCTGGGTTTTTCTGACTGGGCATCAACGGATATTTCATCAACGATCCACTCAATGTGGTATCGGTTGAGCCGAAGGGGTCAGGATTTTTGTATGGAGAATTCCCCGGATGGCAAAACGTGGCTTCAGATGCGGATATTCCATATGCACAATCCCATTGAAATGGCCCGAATCGGGGTTTATGCCTGCAGCCCTTTGAAGTCGGGCTTCAAAGCTCAGTTTTCAAATTTTGACCTGGGGAAATGTGTATGGCTTGATCATCATGGTAATTAACCTAAAATTATAGAAGAGAAAATGAATCGGTTAAACAGAAACAGTACGACGACAAAAGATCGGAAAGTTATGATTTTCATCGCAATGAGCCTGGATGGTTATATTGCACAATTGGATGGAGACATAAGTTTTTTATCTGTTGTTGAAATGGAAGGAGAAGATTATGGTTATTCCGAATTTTTAAAATCGGTTGACACGGTGATAATTGGGAGAAAGACCTATGATCATGTTTTTGAAATGGGCTTTGACAACCCTCATCCTGATAAAGAGGTTTATATTATTTCAAGGTCTGAACAGGCAGACAATGGGTCAACCAAATATTTTAAGGGAAGTTTAAAAGGGTTGGTTGATGAATTGAAAGCCAAACCCGGAGAAAATATTTATTGTGATGGAGGGGCAGAAGTAATCAATGCACTGTTAACCGAAAACCTGATCGACGAAATTATAATCTCAGTTATCCCTGTTATGCTGGGTGCGGGGATTCCCCTTTTTAAAAGTGAAAGGCCTGAAAATAAACTGGAACTTTTAAAGGCGAATCATTATGATAAAGGATTGGTGCAATTACACTACAAAGTATATTAACTAATTAGATATGAGAATTATGCAATATTATTTACGATTTAATAATCTTATGGTTTATGGTTGTCTGATTGCTTTGAATATTTATTCATGCAAGATCACACCTAAAACGGAGGTTTTAAAACCGGTAACTGAGCAATATAAAGATGTTCCGTTCATTCAGGAGAGCCACGATGGCTTTCAGATCAGCAAAAACCCGGCTGAAAATGAGGTGCGAAGTATCGCTATTGATAAACAGCAGAATGTCTGGATAGCCACACCCGCTGGGGTCTTCTTTAAAAAACCGGGTAAACGGGATTGGGAATCTGTAATTTTGGGTAAGGAGCGCGGACCGGCCTATGCCGTTACAGCCAATGAAAACGGGGATGTATTGCTCGGCACCTGGGATGGTATTTACAGGTTCAGCAACAATCAGATCAGAAAAGAGGAGGGTGTAAAACCTCCGATATCCCGGATTTGTAAGGATGGGACTGGAAATTATGCGTTAGGTCCTTTCGGCATCTGGCGTTACACAGCCAATAAGTGGGAGCAGCAGAATTATCAGATTGCCCGTTCAGTCAGGGATGCCACCACAGACACCAACGGGAATTTATGGGTTGCAACCGATGCGGGACTATACCGGTGCAAGGATGGTAAAACGAAACTATTCCAGGATGTTTCTGAATTGATTAGCTGCTATGCCAGGGCAGTATCTGTTGATCAACAGGGAAATATCTGGGCGGGTGAAATGGGTGGCGTCTCTATTCTTCAAGATGATAGGTTGTTAAAAAACCTTACCATGCAAGAGGGTATTCCTTCGGTTCATGTGAACTGTATTCGGCAATCGCCTAATGGGACGATGTGGGTTGGTACTAATATGGGTGTGGTTCGGTATGCAAAGGATTGGTCGCACTCTCTTCGATTTACAAAACGATGGTTAACAGATAATAAAGTTAACGATATCACCTTTGATCAGCAGGGGAATGCCTGGGTAGCTACTGCCAAAGGAGTGAGTAAGATATTGGCTCGCCAAATGACCTTATCAGACAAGGCGGATAATTTTTACCATCAGCTTATGACAAAGAATATGCGTGAGCCCTGGATATGTGGATCCTTAAGATTGGATATCCCGGGAGATACTGCCTCATGGCATCATTCGGATGACGATAACGACGGGGAGTATACCAGTGGTTATTTAGTCATGGAGAGTTTTCGATATGCTGTTACAAAAGATCCGGATGCTAAACTCAAAGCCCGCAAAGCATTTGATTTTTTAAAGTCGCTTCAAACCATAACCGGGACAGAGGGATTTTTTGCGCGATCTATTGTCCCTGCGAATTGGACAGAGGTAAACGATATAAATAAAACGTATACCAAAAAAGAGATTGCAGAGGAACTTGTAGCTGATCCACGCTTTAAACCTGTCGAAATAAGATGGCATAAAACGGCAGATGGGAAATGGCTTTGGAAAAACGATACCAGTCCTGATGAGATGGATGGCCATATGATGGGCTATTTCTACTATTATGAGTATGCTGCCGAAGGGGAGGAGAAAATCCTCATCCGCGACCATGTGAAAAAAATAATGGACCAGTTGATAAAAACAAATTACAATTTGATTGATGTTGACGGAACACATACCCATTGGGGCGTTTGGTCTCCAGATAAGCTTAACCGGGATCCTGATTGGTCCTCCGAACGAAGTATAAACTCGTTTGAACTGCTTGCTTACCTTAAGTTTGCTGCCCACCTAACAGGTGACCAGAAATATGAAAATGAGTATAGACGTTTGATTGCTGATGAGGGATATCTGGATAATGTCTCCCGACTAAATAAGAAGAATCCAGCATGGCAGATTTATTTTGATCGTACTCTGGAGGGTTATCTGTTCCCGATTTTACTTCGGTACGAGAAAGATCCGAAGTTAAAATTATTTTATAATCAGCTTATTAAAGAATGGATGTCTATTCAACCATCCGGTGAAAATCTCATGAATAACCTTAATTATGCTTTTGCAACAGGAAACAAAATAAATATACATCAAACGATTGAATTTCTAAAAGATACTCCTCTTGATCTGTTGGATTGGCCCATTGATCACACCTTGCGTGAGGACGTCCATGTCGTGAGAAGTCCAGTTCTTGAGGAGGTTCAGATTACCGAGCTTCCTCCTGCAAGTGAGCGTGCAACGGTGAGATGGGACAGAAATCCTTGGTCTGCCATACAAGGTGATTTAAAAAAAGTCAGAGAACCGGTATTTTGGCTCTGCCCCTATTGGATGGCCCGTTATCTTGAGATTATTCAGAAACCATAAAAAACCAAACTAAACGATAATTAAGACTTCCTTATGAAAATGCGATTTGTCAATTTTTTTCTGCTGATCCTTGTTATGGTCAGTTGCGAATCTTCAAAAACCACTGCTCCGCCCGAGGTCATTAACCTCCGCACCGAATATGTCCAAAATCCTGTCGGTATGGATGTGGGTGCTCCACGTCTATCATGGCAAATGAAAAAAGATGGGCGAGGTGCCAGGCAGACTGCATACCGAGTTCTGGCAGCCACAAATAAGGAACAGTTGGATGCTAACAATGCTGATCTCTGGGATTCAGGCAAGATTGATTCTGATCGTTCCATCCAGATTTCTTATGATGGGAAACCTATGCAATCAGGGATGAAGGTAAGCTGGAAAGTGCAAATATGGGATGAAGAGAAGCAACAGTCTGCCTGGAGCAACGTCTCACATTGGGAGATGGGGCTTCTTCAACCATCAGACTGGCAGGCAAAATGGATCGGAGCCCCCGAATCGCTAACACCAGGTGAGCTGAAAAACGGATCCCCCCTGTTCCGCAAAGAGTTGACTATTTCAAAGAAAGTGAAACAGGCACGTGCCTATATCAGCGGTCTTGGCTACTACGAATTGTACATCAACGGATCTAAAATCGGCGATCATGTGCTCTCGCCCAACCAGACCAACTATGATCGCCAGAAGGTTGAGAAATGGGATGAGTCCCGGATCGGGAATATGTCCTCCACCGTTTTATACGAAACCTTTGATATTACCACTTCCCTGAAAACTGGTGGTAATGGCCTTGGAATTATCCTCGGGAATGGGTGGTATAAACAGGCTGACCGCCCCAATGATACAATGTTATGGTACGATACGCCCCGACTGATCGCCCAGTTCCGCATTGATTATGAAGATGGCAGCACTGAGCTGATAACCAGCAATGAGCAGTGGAGATCTGCGCTGAGTCCGATTCTTTACAACGGATTACACTCCGGCGAAATCTACGATGCCCGTCTCGAACAAAAGGGGTGGAATGAAGCGGGATTTGATGACTCAAAGTGGGTAAATGCTGTTAGTGTTCGTCCGCCGACAGGAATCCTCAGGGGGCAAATTTCGGCTCCCGATCGGGTGACCAAAACCATTCAGCCAATCTCGGTTACCGAACCTGACAAAGGGGTTTACCGCTTCGATATGGGGCGGTTATTCTCAGGCTGGGCAAGGATTAAACTCTCAGGTCCAAAAGGGACGAAAATCAAACTCCGCTTTATCGAGGAATTTGGTCCTACCTATAACCAGACAGATACCTATATTCTGAAAGGTGAAGGGGTAGAAGTGTGGGAGCCCCGTTTTACCTGGCATGCATTCAGGTATGTTGATGTTTTTGGATCCCCCGCGAAGCTGACCCTTGAAAACATAGATGGACGCGTTGTCAATACCGATATCACCAAAGCGGGAGCATTTGAATGTTCAAATACCTTGCTCAATAAAATCCTGGATAATTACCAGTGGACCCAACTTGGGAATGTTCATGGCGGAGTTCCCAGTGACTGCCCTCACCGTGAGCGGCGTGGGTATACCGGCGATGGACAGATATCTGCCAGGGCTGCGATTTATAACTTTAACATGTCTCAGTTTTATACCAAATGGCTCAATGATATCGCAGATGCACAAAACCATAAGACCGGTTATGTTCCCAATACAACGCCTTACCAGGACGGAGGGGGAGGAACCCCATGGGGCTCAGCTTATGTGATCATCCCCTGGTATATGTATCAGTATTACGGTGATACCCGCATTCTTCAAAACCATTATGAAGGGATGAAGCATTGGATCGAATACATGAATAACTCGCTCAATAAAGATGGGATTCTGGCCAACCAGGGTCTTGGTGAATGGGTTCCCCCTGAAATCGTAGATATTCCCGCCGACTTCGTAAACAGCTGTTACTATTACTATTGCTGCGATTTGATGGTGAAGATCTCATCGGTTCTTTCGAAAAATGAGGATAAGGAACACTTTATGCAATTGGCTGCAAATGCACAGAATGCCATCAATGCAGTCTATTACAATGCTGAAAAATCGAGTTATTCCATTGGACGGCAAGGGGCAAATATCTATCCGATCGGTTTTGGTATTGCAGAGAGTAAGAATGTGAGTGCGGTCTTTAATAACCTGGTTAAAAATGTGGTGAATGATAATAAGGTCCATTTCGATACCGGAATACTCGGAACTCCGCTATTGCTGGAAGTTCTAACGGCCATGGACCGGGCAGATCTGGCCTATACGCTGATGAACCAGCGCGACTTTCCGGGTTTTGGCTGGATGATCGAAAAGGGTGCCACCACCATCTGGGAAACCTTTCAGGGTGATGTCTCACACAGTCATCCAATGTTTGGAAGCGTTTGTGCATGGTATTATCAGAATTTGGGGGGAATTTCTCCCGACCCGATGAGCCCGGGATTTAAACATACCATCGTCAAACCAACACCAGTAAGCAGTCTTACCTATGCGAATGCCACCTATCAATCGCCCTATGGGACCATTAAAACCGCATGGAAATTTGAAGAGGACAACTACCTGCTGAACATCTCGGTTCCGGCTAATACCTCTGCAACAGTTTATGTATTAGCGGTTAATGATGAAAATATTTCAGTGAATGGTGAGCCGGCAGGAAAAAATAAGCACGTGAAATATCTCAGAAACGAAGGGAAAAATGTCGTGTATGAGGTGGAATCGGGTGAATATCAGTTTGTGTCAAAGGGTTCGAAAAATTTGCTGAAACACATTATCCTCTCCAATCCGATCATCCATCCCGGTGATACCCTCGCACAGGCGCACGATTCGGTGCGCGTCATAATAACCTCCGATGTTGCAGAAGCCAGGGTTCATTATACCACCAATGGTTCAGATCCGGACAGTTCCTCAGCGGTGTTTCAAAAACCATTTTATGTGACAACGGCCACGACAATTAAAGCCAGAGCGATGTTGGATGGTTATGAATCGAGTTTTGTAAAATCGAATTATATCGATTTCATAAATCCAAAAATTAATGGGCTAACCTATAACTATTACGATGGAGTATGGATGAAAATCCCGGACTTCTCCAAACTCAAACCACTTAAATCGGGGACCGTCTATAAGTTATCACTCGATGATATCGTTTCTACCAGGGATGAGTTTGCCTTGTCTTTTGATGGAAAGATAACGATTGAGAAAGAGGGGGTTTATGAGTTTTTTGTCCAGTCTAACGATGGAAGTAAGTTATTCATTAACAATCAGCTGGTTATCGATCATGACGGACCTCACGGTGCCGATATTGAGAAAACAGGAAAAATAACATTATCCAGGGGTGTTTTCCCAATTAAAGTCAACTATTTTCAGGCCGGAGGCGGAATGTATCTCGTGCTAAAATATTCCGGACCTGGAATTGAAAAACAGGAGGTACCGGCTATGGTGTTGTTTCAGAAATAGTGTGGGAATATGCATCTGAGACATTGAATCCCAAGTTTCAAATGCATTTAATTAATTGCTGTTCAATTTGTTTAGTGAATATTTATCTTATGAACGTAAAACTTGTCCTGTACACTCTTTTGGTTTTTTCATCATTTACCTCTTTCTCCCAGACCTTCTGGAAGATCGAAAATGAATATGGAGATGAGATTTTGCTTACCATCGAAGTAAACACGGTGAAAAATACGTTTGAAGCTTTTTCCCGTAAGGATGCGTTAAAAGATCTCGCGGGAGTTTTTACCTATACTCTCGCAAAAGCTGCAGGAAAGCTCAAATACCCGGAGATTATATTTATTGATGGGAAGACCGTCACAAGGAATGATACCCTTTTTTTGAATGGAAACTTCAATTACTTCGATAAAGAGTTCCTGTTTTCAACTTCAATCGCAGGGGGATCTTTCAATGGAAAATATCTTGATAAAAAGGGTCGTTCACACCCCCTGACGGGACAGAAAGTGCCGGAGTGCAAACCGATTAAAGACTATGCCTCGCTGATTACAGCAGCTTTTTTACTCACAGAGAAGAGCCTTTTCAATCCCCTTTGGCTCAAAACCGATGAGTGGCTCGATTTTAAAAGAAAGGTGAATGGGTTAAAATTGAAAATCGCTGACGATTATGAACTTGCTGCCACCTTCTTTTGGCTGGGTAAAAAACTCCCTTTTGCCCCTTTTGAAATCAGTAAGACACGTCCAAATAATATGTTGTCAGGCAGGAAAAATCATGTCGGATTACATGAAATAAATAGTAATACAGCATTAATTGACGCCAATTCACTTCCTGCAAAACAAAAAGAGATGGATAGTCTGGCGGTAATTTTGAGTGTTAAAGGGACTAGAAATCTGATTATCGATCTTCGCGGGAATAGCCGGATAAGTCCGGTAACAGCTAATATACTTGTCAATTACCTTTCAAATCAGCCATTTAAGGCAGGGGTTTACCTAACCAGAAAATGGAATGAGAGCAATCAGGAAATTCCCAAAAGCCCGGATTTTCCTAAACTCTTCAAACGTTTTGATGATCCGGATTTAAAGGCCGGAGATCTCGTTAAAGAAAGGGGGCGTTATCTGAACATTATTCCGGCTGAAAAAACATTTAAGGGGAAAGTTTTTCTTCTGACCGATTCAAAAACGTCACGAGTAGCCGAAATGGTAACCTATGTGTTAAAGAGCCGGAAAATTGCTATCATTGTAGGTCAAAAGACCGCCGGCTTAACCGTTTTAGCAGAGAGTATCAAACTCAATTCCGAATATGACCTCATTGTACCCGATTGTGATTTTTATACAATCGAAGGTCGATCGCTCAATAGTATTGGTATTGAGCCAGATATTCAGAAATCGGGAGACGAGGTGATGAAACATATTTTAAGCGTTATCTAAATTCCAGAAGTTGGAAAACCAGGTTTGAATATCTTAAAATAATCGATTATGGCTAAGGAAAGTATATCAAGAAGGAATTTTCTCGGGAGGACTGCAGTCGGAGTCGCTGCTTCAACAGTTGCCACGAGTGCATCATCGATGGGTGCGGCCTCCTATAACCGCATTATGGGTGCAAACGATCGGATAAATATCGGGTTTCTGGGATGTGGCTCGCGCAGCAAAGGACACCAGAATATGGTCAATATGTCGGCGAAAGAGAAAAACCTCGGAGTATTGGCGGTCTGCGATTTGTGGACAAAGAACAGGGAAGCAAAAGCGATTAGCTGTAAGGAGATGTTTGGCAATGAAGTCAAACAGTTTCAGTATTTTGATCAAATGCTGGCTATGCCTGACCTTGATGCGGTGATGATTGCCACGGGAGATTTTCAGCATGCGAAAATTTTAGCCGAAGTAGTCAAAGCAGGTAAGGATTGTTATTGTGAAAAGCCTATGGCTGATTGTGTTGACGATGCAAAATTGGCCCGGGAGGCCGTCCTGAATTCAAAACAGGTCGTGCAAATGGGTTCTCAATGGTTGAGTGAACCTGTCCAGCGGAAAGTTCGCGATATCGTCCGTTCGGGTCGTTTGGGACAGATTACCAAAATTGAACAGGTGTGGAACGACAATGGCCCCAGATGGCACAATCCTGATAATCCAAGAGTTAAAGCAATCAGAGAGGAAGATACCGACTGGAACAAATGGCTTTTGGGCAAACCCTATGTGCCGTTTGATCCATGGAAATATTGTGAATTCCGGATTTTCCGGGATTATTCAGGCGGAATCACCTCCCAATGGATGAGTCATGCTATTGGATTGGTTCATTTCTATACCGATACGGCCATTCCCGATTCAATGGTTTCGAATGGCGGAATTTTCGGCTGGCCCGACATTCGGCAGAATCCCGATACCTTTCAGGCTCTTGCCGATTATAACGATGCCAAATTCCTCTATTCCTATTCATCAAGTTATGCCAATAAATTCGGGGATTATTCCTGCATTCGGGGGAAAGAGGGGACTCTTTTTGCCCATGGTGGTGAAGGGAGTCCACGGTGGTTTTTTATACCCGAACATTTGCAGCTTACCGGAGGATTTGACTACTATGAAGGTCTGAAGGAGATGGTTAAGAGAGGGAAAGCTGAGATTATAACCACTGAAGAGTACGGGATGAAGCTTCCCCCTGCAAACCTCGACGACGACAGTAAGTTTCACATGGACAACTGGATCGATTGCATGCGTAGCCGGAATAAGGAGACCAACGGAAACATCCACGCAGGCTTCTGGCATTCAGTGGGTACGGTTATGGCAACCCGGAGTTACAGGGAAGGTAAAAAAATGTATTGGGACAGGGCTAAAGAGGAGATTGCTGATCATCCGCTGTTTTGAAAATTGTTTTGTCTATTTTTGGCACCTCAAAATAAATGCGGATGAATGTGTTGATTTAGTCCGCATTAACTAGAAATTAAAAAATAAAATTTGCTGAACTTGCACTTAATCTGATATGAAAAAAACATCACTTAGCGATATTGCCAAACACCTGGGTGTCTCCAAAACCCTGGTCTCTTTTGTCCTGAACGGAAAAGGAAAGGAATTTCGAATCAGCGAGGAGATTTGTAAAAAGGTGCTTGATGTGGCTAAAGAGCTCAATTACCAGCCAAACCGCATAGCACAGGGATTACGAACCGGCAGGACCAATACCATCGGGTTGATCATTGCCGATATTGCAAATCCATTCTTCGGAATACTTGGCCGTGAGATTGAACAGGAGGCGGCCAGGTTTGGCTACCGGGTTATTTTCTGCAGTTCGGACGAAAATCCCGAAAAATCGCGGCAGCAAATTGCCATGTTACAACAAAGTCAGGTTGACGGATATATCATCTCACCTCCCAAAAACAGTGAGGATCAAATTAAAGCCCTGGCCAGGGGAAATGTTCCGTTTGTATTAATCGACCGCTATTTCCCCGAGATCGAATGTCATCATATTGGTGTAGATAACTTTGACGCTGCCTATAATGCGACCAATCACCTGCTGTCGCACGGCCGGAAAAGGATCGCAAATATCACCGTCAATCTCGATCTGGTCAATATGATTCAGCGAACCAAAGGTTATAAACAAGCGTTGATCGACGCAAATATTCCGATTGAGGAGAGTCTGATCAAAGTGCTTCCCTTCTCGCATGAGAATAAGGATGTGGCACGGGCAATTAAAGAACTCGTAGGGAAGTCCGCTCAGCATAAGGCCGATGCGATCCTGTTTTCGACGAGTAAGCTGGGAATTAACGGCATAGAATCTATTTCGGCATTAGGGTTAAAAATACCTGACGATGTAGCAATCGTAAGCTTCGACAATCCAGATGCCTATAAAATCTGCATCAGTCCCGTAACAGTTGTAAACCAGCCTTTGAAGGAGATCGGAAAAACAGCGGTACAGATACTGCTTAACCAAATTAAACATCCGGATGCCCCGGTTAAATTTCAGGAGGTTATCCTGAAAACAGATCTGATCATCCGGAAGTCTTCAGGGGCCTGATTTTTTTTGCGTTTCGACTAAATCGATTTAGTGAATAAGCTGGTGATAGAGTGCCATATAATAGGGTAAAAGGAAGAACGTCCCTTCACTTTCTGAATTCCCGCCGCCAACTTCCTGGGTAACCAGGGCAAACCCATCTCTGTCCTGCCGCACATGTCCACGCTCTTCAATGGGCAGGGCAAATCCGTTTATCCCCCAGCCCATGCCGGGTTTCTGTCCCGGGGTCTGATCGAACAGCACATCAAGACGATGGGTGTTATCCATTTCATACCCAATAAGATCAAGCGGTATTCGCTGAAGCGTTTCAAGAATTCCTTCACCCAGAGGTGGCACCTTCTTAAATTCCCCGGTGATCTGTGTTGTAAACCCGCCCGCCTCAGGAAAAACTTTCCCTGAATTAAAGAATCCTTCCTCCGTTTTGCTTGAAAAATTGCGAGCCAGTGAACCATAAATCGCGTTCCAGAATGCATTCTGCTGTTTGCTGATCTGAAGCCAGGAATTCTGAAGCGAGGTGCGATACATAATCAGCAGTTCGGGATTTTCTTCATAGTTCATTAACCCGTAAAAGCTCATCAAACCAAGGTTATTATCCCACGGCACAACATTCTCAGGGGGAAAAAATTCCTTCCCATGCATCGCGTTGATGTGATAATGGTACTTCTCGCGCAGTGTGGCGGCTACTTTGTCATATTTAGTGTCGCCTGTAACATGTTTTGCAACATTGAGAAACGATAACATCATCATGGAGTTTAATCCCCGCTGATCCCAGCCCCAGATTGAGTTGCAGTATTCGGGCGAGAAATTCCCCCAACGTGTTGATTTGCCGTCATGATCGCTTAAACAAAAATTATGACGGATCAGATGGTCAGTAATTGCGGCAACAACCTCCCGCACAGGTCTTTTCTCGGCCTCGGTTTTCGCAACCAGATCAAAATAGACACCATAGAAAAAGTAGTGACCTGCAAGTTCGTCGGAACTGGTGTCGCACTTCCATAAATGTTTTCCATCCTTACTTTTCACAAAACGGGGGTTTATATCTTTCCAGAACGGATCACTTTTTTGCATGGCCATGTTCATCCGATGGCTGTTTTCGGGATCCTGCAATGGTTCAGGCCAGTCGATCGGCACGATTACCCGGGCCGGAAATCCGGGCTCATGCGTGATGTCAACGAGCCATTTACAGGCAGTAAGACTGCGTTCAGCCAGCCTTTTCGCCTCCTCATCACCCGTTGCGGCATACCGAAAAGCCTGAGCTGCTCCATACATCGAGGTGTACATTCCGTCATTATCTGAGATTCCAGGGGTAGAAGAACTTACATCGTAGGGAACCCTAAGGTTGTTTGGTGCTATAAAGCCCATCCGTTGATTGCGCGTTTCAGTTTGCAGCGTAAAAAAGGCTGCTTTTTCATCAAGTGTCATTTGCCTTCGAGTGATCTGTCCAACCCCTTTATTGGTTGCAAACCAGGCTGTCCCATCCTTATCCACAACGATGTCATTCACAAAATCGTTGGGTAACCATCTCAGGCTAAAACGAAAAAAGAAATTGTTATTTTCAAACCGTATGGCTCCGGCTTCGGTCCCAAACCAGACAACTCCTTCAGTACCTGCCGCAGCACAGGTGAACCGATTAAACGGCAATCCCTCTTTGCCGGTATATAGCTTCCACTTTACTCCATTGTAACAGCCAACTCCCTGCTCAGCTCCAAACCAAAGTTGACCTTTTGAATCAACAGTCAAGGCTGCGACCCTGTACGGTGCCCATTTATACTTCTCATCCTGAGGAAGTATCTCTTCCCATTTCTTATTTTCTGCAGAATACATATACAGTCCGTTTTCTGTTCCGATAGCATATCCCCCCTGGTATTCGACCGAGGAGAGAACACTGCCAGAATTGGCAGGAGGTATGGGAATGGTTAAACTTAATTTACTGACTTGCGATTTTATCGGGCTCCAGTTATGGCCATCCCACTTTAAAGCGGAGGTTTTATTCGTGGTAACCGGGACTCCATGATCAAGGAAAATTGAGGTCATTTTTTCATTCGGCATTCCATCCTTTGAGCCGTGATGAATAGCCACATCCTGCATGTAAGATTTTGTCCGAGCCGATTGTCCGAAAAGGATTATCGGCATTAGTATAAACAGGTAACTTAAGTATTTCATGCGTGTGTTTTTAAGTTTGAATTTTCCGATTGTAAGGCACGAAAAGTGCCTCTCCACAAGGAGTTAAAACGTCTAAATATTTACTGTCACAAGCTCCCGATTTATTTTTAACAATACAGCAATAATCTTAACCAACATCCCATATATTTTAACCTTTATACCCTATAAAATTATCCGAAAAACAGATTAAATATTTCAGATAATATTGCTTATCACAAAATTTTTATATTTTTGCTAAAACGATTTAGTAATTAAACAACAAAATGCCATGACTGAAATTGAACAAGATCCCAAGGATATGTATATCGGGCTCAATGTTGGGGGAACCAATTGTAGTGTAGTCGTTGGAGATGCCTCTTTTTTAATCATACACCGAAGTGGATTTGAGACCCATGTGGAGCGTGGATATCAGGTGATTATCCAGGAATTTAAAGACCATATTCAGGCAAGTTTAGATAAACATCCTGATTACACCCTGAAACGGATTGGTATAAGTTGTGGTGGTCCGCTCGATTCAAAAACCGGTATGATCTATTCTCCGCCTAATTTACCAGGTTGGGATAATGTTCCGATTGCAAAAATCTTCAGCGATGAATTTGGTGTTGATGTCGCTATCCAAAATGATGCCAATGCCTGTGCCCTGGCAGAATGGCTGATGGGATCAGGAAAAGGAACTTCCAATATGGTTTTTCTAACTTTTGGTACCGGTATGGGAGCCGGTTTGATTCTAAACGGGAGGTTGTACAGTGGAACCAATGATCTTGGAGGAGAGGTGGGCCATATCAGACTCGATAAAACCGGGCCTGTTGGCTTTGGAAAGGCTGGTTCATTCGAGGGTTTCTGCAGTGGTGGCGGAATCGCCCAGCTGGCAAAAACAATGGTTTCTGCAAGGCTTGCCAATAACCAGCAAGTGAGCTTTTGTCCCACAGTTGAAAAGATAAATGAGATCGATACCAAAATGGTAGCCATGGCTGCACATGCAGGCGATCCGGTTGCCTATGAAATAATCAGAATATCAGCAGAATACCTTGGACAGGGACTGGCAATACTGATCGACATCCTGAATCCGGAATGCATTGTTATCGGAAGTATTTATTCCCGAAACGAAGAGCTTTTTAAACCTTTGATGGATCGGATTCTGCATATGGAGGCAATCCCTTCTTCACTTAAGGTATGCAAAATAAAACCGGCTCTGCTCGGCGATCAGATTGGTGATTATGCAGCATTATGTGTTGCCCTTTACGAAGATAAATTTTAAACCGAAGAAGTGTGGAAAACAACTTTTTTTTAGAAGAATTAGTTACCCGTTACCCGCAACTGGTAGCGGTTAAAGATGAAATTGGTCAAGCCGTAGCAAGTTTAATCAACTGTTACGAGAATGGTGGAAAAGTATTGATTTGCGGGAATGGAGGCAGTTGTTCCGATTCTGATCATATCGTTGGCGAATTGATGAAAGGCTTTGAAAATAAGCGGCGCATCAGTGGTGACCTAAAAAAGAATTTATTGGTGTCGGCGGGCGAAAGGGGAGCTTATCTCGCAGAAAAACTTCAGCACGCTTTACCGGCTATTTCACTTACGGCACATACCGCGTTGATCACAGCAGTGGCGAACGATACAGACGCTGATCTGATCTTTGCACAACAGGTTGTCGGATATGGCAATCCGGGTGATGTGATCATCGGAATCAGCAGCTCCGGAAACTCTCAAAACGTTGTGGATGCGTTGATTACTGCCAAGGCGAAAGAGATGGTCGTAATCGGTCTCACCGGCGAAACAGGTGGAAAGATGAAAGATCATTGTGATATCCTGATCAATGTCCCCGGGCGACGGACAGCTTTTGTTCAGGAATTGCATTTGCCCGTTTACCACGTTCTTTGCCTGATGGTGGAGAATCATTTCTTTGGAAAATGAAATTAAACTTCATGCCAAAAAGTATTTTCAATTAAACGATAAAGAATCAAGTCAGAAACGGGCGATTAAATTGAATATTAATATATGGCTTTAATATTACTTACCTTTAAAAATATCGTTAATTCTAAAAGATTGCTTCGTCGTCCGTTAGTAACGGACTCCTCGCAATGACAGATTCAGTTGATATAGGTGAGGGATAGGGGGGTTGGCGGCTGAG
>CAIVCR010000026.1 GCA_903904515.1 uncultured Bacteroidia bacterium | reverse complement strand
TAGCTATCAACAAACAAATTGCAAACAGGATGCCTGCAAACATAAATAATACAGAAACGGTTTTTTTCATCTAACTTGTTTTTTACGTGGTATTCAAGCACACGGAGTTTAACCTCAATTTGAGCCGCAAAGATAATAACAAATCATGTAAATCAATAATCAGTTTGAATAACGAGGTTGAGGCAATTTTCTTTTACTTTTGAGGGAAGAAGAGAAAATAAGGAAATAAGTAGAAATTAATGGAAATAAAAGGGATGGAAAAGAACCTGATAGAACTAATTGCGGTATCGAGGCAATATGGACAAGACAAAAGCTTCGTAATTGCAGGAGGTGGAAACACCTCATTTAAGGATGAAAAACATATCTGGATTAAAGCCAGCGGAGCTGCACTGGAGACCATTGATGAAAATGGGTTCGTGTGTCTTTCGCGTGAAAGGCTCAAAATAGTCTCCACCAAAAAATATAGCCAGGATGCGACTCAACGTGAAGCAGAGGTGAAAGCTGATTTGGCTGCGGCTATTGTATCATCTGGAAATAACCGTCCTTCGGTCGAAACATCGATGCACGAAATTATCGATTATCCTTTTGTGGTCCATACCCACCCTACCCTGGTCAATGCGCTCATGTGCTCAAACAATGCAAAAATGGTCTGCATTGAACTTTTTGGTGACCATTCCCTGTTTATCCCATATACTGATCCAGGCTATATCCTGTTTAAAAAAGTTGAAACTGAGATTATAGGTTTCACTTCCAAATTCGGGAAGGCACCACAAATCATCTTTCTCGAAAACCATGGGATTTTTGTTGCAGCCAATACCGTAGCCGAGATAAATGAAATATATGCCTCTGTCATGGAGAAGATTAATCTGAAAATCGCAGAGCCACTTCCTTTGGATAAACAAAAGCCATTTAGCTCACTGATTATCGAAAATATTCAACGGTTAAATATTGGTTTTCAGAATTTCACAGCGATTGGACAGGAGAGCACATTAATTCATCACTTCTCGAAAGATTCAAAAAGCTTTTTAAAAGCCAATACCGCCTTTACACCCGATGATATTGTCTATTGCAAGGCTTATTACCTGTTTATTCCCGCCCTTGCAAACGATCAGGAGCAATTGGAAACCGCCAAAACACTGAACGCCGGTTATTTTAAAACATATGGCTATCTTCCAAAAGTGTTGGTTCTTGAGGGGCAAGGGGTGATCGCAGTTGAGGAGAATCTCAAATCGGCTTTGAACGTGATGGAAGTCTATACCAACATTCTAAAAATTAGTTATTTATCTGAGAATTTCGGGGGACCTAAATTTATGAATAAAGCTCAGATCGAATTTATTGACAACTGGGAAGTTGAAAATTACCGTCGTAAAATGGCAAAATCTTAAAAACACAAATTATGCATCTACTGGATATTGAGCTTATGCATCCCCGGGATCAGATTGTGCTGATCATCGGCAGGATTTACCGTAACGGAATGACAACCACTTCCGGCGGAAATATTTCGATTATCGATGACCAGGATGATATCTGGATCACCCCATCCGGAGTTGACAAAGGATCCCTTGGCCCCGACGATATTAATTGTATCAAGGCCGACGGAACTATTCTGGGAAAACATAAACCCTCCTCTGAGTTCCCCTTTCATCGGGCCATCTATAAAATCCGGCCCGATTTAAAGGCGATTATTCATGCCCATCCGCCGGCACTGGTCTCCTTCAGCATCGCACATGTTATTCCGGACACCAATGTAATTCCGCAGGCAAAATATGTTTGTGGCCCTATCGGATATGCACCTTATGCCATTCCCGGAAGTGAAGAGTTAGGTGAGAAAATTGCTGCCGAATTTGCCAAAAATTACAATGCCGTAATCATGGAAAACCATGGAACGGTCGTTGGGGGTTCCGACATGAAAGATGTCTACCAACGTTTTGAAACCCTTGAATTTTGTGCAAAGACAATCATCAATGCAAAAACTATCGGGAAGGTCAAATCGCTGAGGGATGAGCAAATTGATGCGTTTGAAGCGCAGATTCCACGACTTCTTCCTGAAATGACCCAGGTGACTCACCCCTCAGACGAACGGGCATGTCGCGAGGAGATTACCCGAATTGTCCGTAGGGCATGTGATCAGGGGCTGATGATCAGCTCTTATGGCACCGTCTCGGTACGCTGGCGCGGAGACGATTTTTTGATCACACCAACCAATGTGTTGAGATGGAATATCATGCTCGAGGATATCGTGCAGATTAAGGATGGGAAACGGGAGCCGGGAAAAATTCCGAGCAGGGCGACCTGGCTGCATCAGGAGATCTATCGCAGAAATCCTCATGTCAATTCAATCATCCTTACGCAATCACCCTATCTGATGGCCTTTAGTGTTACTGGTCATAAATTTGATGTGCGGACAATCCCCGAAAGCTGGATTTTCCTTCAGGATGTTCCCAATGTTCCGTTTGGAAGTCATTTTAAGGGTGAGGAGACCATTCTGAACCTGATTGCGACAGACACTGCAGCCGTTATTGTGGAGAACGATTCAATTATTATCACAGGCGATAAGCTACTGCAGACTTTTGACCGACTCGAAGTTGCAGAGTTCAGTGCCAAATCGCTCACAATGGGGGTCCCGATCGGGGAGTTGAAACCTATCGGAGATGAGGAGATAGAAGCGCTTAGGAAGAAATTTTTAAGTTAAGCCATAGACAAATTCGTTGCTCTAAACCTTAAATTCAGTTAAATTTCCCTGCTGATCACAAGTTTCGCGCAAGGAACACCTTGTATACAAAGGATTTAATCTAACTTTGCGTACCTTGCGTTCTTTGCGCGATTTCATCCGGATTTTCGCTATGATAAAACAACTGGCAAATACATTCTCAAAAGTCGGGCTGAACGCCTTTTTCTTCCTGATGATCGGAGTGATCTTCCTGGCCTGGCTATATCCGCCGGTGGGGATTGCGGAGAGTCCGATCCACCTCCCGGCAATAGCGGGTTTTGGTGTTTCGGTGATTTTCTTCTTTTATGGTGCCAAACTGAGTCCGGAGAGCCTGCTCCACGGATTAAGCAAATGGCGGTTGCATCTGGTTGTGCAGCTTTCAACCTTTGTCCTTTTCCCTCTCACCATTGTAGCCGCACGGGCGATTTTCCCCGGCTATTTCTCAACCAATATTGGACTGGGGATCTACTACCTTGCCGCTTTGCCCTCAACTGTTTCTTCGTCCGTGGTCATGGTCTCGATCGCCCGTGGCAATATCGCGGCTGCAATTTTTAATGCAAGCATATCAAGTATCCTGGGAATATTCATAACGCCAATGCTGATGAGTGGGATACTCGAAAAATCACAGCCCGATTTTGACCTAAGCCACACCATTTTATTACTCTGCCTGCAAGTATTACTGCCGGTTATCCTTGGATTACTTCTCCATAAAAAACTGGGTCATTGGGTTGCCACCTATAAAAACACCCTTCGTAACTTCGATCAGCTGATCATTCTGCTTATTGTTTATACCTCCTTCTGTGAGTCCTTTTCAGATAATCAATTTAAGAACTTCTCATTTGCTGAAATATTCAGGTTGGGAGTACTTATGATAGCCTTCTTTTTGGTTGTTTTTACCCTGATGAATCAGATCTCTCTTTGGCTCGGTTTCAAACGAGAGGAGAGAATCACGGTAATCTTCTGCGGTTCGAAAAAATCTCTGGTGCAGGGAGCCGTCATGGGAAAGGTTTTATTCCCCGACCAGGCAGTGCTCGGAGTAGTTTTGTTACCCTTAATGTTATACCACGCCCTTCAGCTTATGGCCGGAAGCACAATTGCAAAAGCGATTGGGAAGGAGAATAATGAAATAATGAAACATTTCAATAAATGACTTATTTCTTGAAGATCCAAATAACAAAATGCCACTAATAACACCAAATCACCAAAAATGGCACCAAAGCTTCTGGACATTTTTGGTGAGATTTAGTGTTTTGGTGATTTGGTGGCAAAAAAAAATTCATGAACCTAAAGATTTAAAATTGAAATTCGACATCTAATTATTCTCAATACTTAATTTTCTCCAAATGAGACCTTACCCGAAATATTTCTTGTTTTTAATCTTATTTATTTCTGCCAATTTATCATATAGTCAGAAGAAAATTGAAGTTATCGTGTCGCTTCCTTCGGATATTGATTATAAAAAGTTGTATATTTCATTTGATAACGGATTGAATCAAAAGTTGGTCAGGCCAACTTTAAAAGATAATAATTTCACCATCTCGGATAGTTATTATACCCGCTATGGAACCATAACCTTTGCATACCCCGATTCAACCGAAACAGACGGAATACCGACTGTTGGGTTTTGGGTAACCGGCAAACCAGCAAAAATCAGGTTCTATCGTGATAACACCGGGTCGAAAAATCCATTTCGGAATTATCAACTTGAAAATGCTTTTGCATTGGAAGATATGGGTGGAAGAGAGTTCTTTAAATTCAACGATATCGAATCTAAGGATGTCCGGAAATTTTACAGGGAAAACAGTGACAGTATCCGAACGAATCTGACTCTTAGAAATATCTTACATCAAAAACTTCAGAAGGTTGACCGGAAGGAGCTGGATTTTATCAGGTTACACCCCAATTGTTACTATTCCCTATGGCAATTTGACCGGGAAATTGCAGGCGGTGGAGATTTAAAAGCAGATAGTTTACTTAACTTCTTTCAGGAGGTTTTTCCGGATAGCTTAAAACAAACGCAGGAGGGGAAAGAGATTGTAAATAAGTTGAAAGGAAGAATCAATACAAAAAAAGGAGGTGAGGCACCCGATTTTAAAGTTAAGGATATTAAAGGGAATAGCTATTCCCTTAACAAATTAAGAGGGAAATTTGTATTGATCGATTTTTGGGCTTCATGGTGTGCACCTTGCATGAGAGAGATGCCAAATATTAAAGCTATCTCCGATAAATATCCGAAAGATAAACTTGAGATTATTTCTGTCTCGCTGGATAAAAATCAGGGCAACTTCACTGCTGCCTTGTTAAAAGCCGGGATGAACTGGACACAGGTGTTTAATGATTGGGAGATTGTAAACAGTTATGCGATTGGTATTGTCCCTCAGGTTTTCCTGATCGACAGGAAGGGAATCGTCGTTTACAGCAGATCAGAAGAGGATGATTTGGTGGGACTGAACCACCTTAAGGAAATTCTAACTAAGGAATTAGGCAAAAAATAATTGATCAAAATATTTATGGCAGTCAACATTCAAATCAAACAATAAACTTGGTATCTTCGTGATTCAAATTAAACAGGACAAAATCAATAATTTATGCATTTTATGAAATTATTACCCGCACTACTTTTTATATTCGTCTTATCTGCCTGCCAGACAACCCCCAAACAGGGTGAACTAACCAAAATTGACGCATCAAACATCGACAATTTTTGTTTGCTCCATGATGTGACGGTAACCGGCGAAGGATTACTTCTTAAAGGTGCATCCTCTTCGATAACCTCACAATTCAGCCTCCGGAATTTTGAACTCACCGTAAAGCTAAAAACAACGACAGGAGCTGAAGGTATCCTTATTTTTGCTGCAACTGATGCAGCAAGTACAGCCGACGGATATGAAGTAAAGATCAACAACAGCGATTACCGGGTAGGAAACCTCCAGAAAACAGGAAGTTTGGCCAGAATCAGGAATAATTTTGTGAGGACTGCAACTGACGGCCAATGGTTTAGTCTGAAGGTAAATGTAGATGGTAATCATATTAAAGTCCTGGTCAACGACAAAACAGTAAGTGAATATGATGAACCTGGCAACGTTGTGCGTGCCAGTGATATTTCAGGCAGGGTACTCACCAACGGGCGTATTGTTATACGGAGATCAAACGGGAATGGTGAGTTATTGCTTGGTGAGCTGATTATTAAACCTTTAAAGGATAGTCCAATGGATCAAAGTTGTCAGATATCTCCTGATAGCCTTACCAAAGTGGTTGATCAACTGAATGACCAGGAGTTTCCGCTGATAGACTTTCACACCCATCTTAAAGGTGGTCTCACAATGGGTCAGGCAGTTAAACATGCTCAGTTCATAGGCTGTAATTATGGCGTTGCCGCAAACTGTGGCTTGAAATTTCCGGTTACCAATGACTCAACATTGAATGCCTACTATAATGCGATCAGTAAAGAACCGGTTTTCAAGGCGATGCAATGCGAAGGACGTGAATGGGTGACACTTTTCTCGCCGAAAGTGATTTCACAATTCGACTATATTTTTACTGATGCAATGACCTGGACCGATATGAAGGGCCGCCGTATGAGGCTATGGATTCCGGAAGAGACATTTGTAGATAACGAACAGCATTTTATGGATATGCTGGTTTGCAGGATTGAGGCTATACTTAGCAATGAACCGGTTGATATTCATGCAAATCCAACCTTTCTTCCTGCAAAACTCGCACCCGATTACGACCGGCTTTGGACACCCGAGCGGATGGATCGTGTGATCAAGGTCCTCAAAGCAAATGATGTGGCACTGGAGATTAACGCAAGGTTTAAGCTTCCAGGCATTACTTTCATCAAACGGGCTAAGGCCGCAGGGGTGAAATTTTCATTTGGAACAAATAACGGAACCAACACCGATCTGGGACGGCTTGAATATTGCCTGAAAGCACTAAAGGAAGCGGAACTGACGAAGGAAGATATGTTTATCCCACGTCCTGCCGGTGAGAAAAAGGTGATCAAATCGGGATTACCTTCCAAAATTACAGGGTAACCTTTTTTGAAAAATCTATAATCTTATCACTAGAATATTCCGGCTACTGAATCGGGAAGGTGCCATTTTACATTTATTTAAATAGAAATAATTAGAACCCCTATACTTATGGAACTATTTGAAAAGCATATTTACACAAACCGAAGAAATCAACTTCGGGAGAAGATGGGCAGTGGTATTATTCTGATCCCGGGGAACACCGAGTCACCGATGAATTATACCGACAACTCCTATCACTTCAGACAGGACAGCACTTTTATCTATCTTTTCGGTCTTGATATTCCCGGGTTGTTCGGAATCATTGATGCCGATTCGGGAAAAGATACGCTATTTGGTGACGACATTACAATCGAGGATATCATCTGGATGGGGACTAAACCGTCAGTGAAAGATTTGGGGGTTTCTGTGGGAATTACCAATACATTGCCGGTAAAAGAACTTTTTACCGATGTGAGCAGGATCAAAGATAAAGGAGCAAAACTCCATTTTCTCCCACCCTATCGGGCAGAAAATAAGTTAATGTTACAAGAGTTAACAGGAATTCAAGCTTCAGCACTTCATTCACACGCTTCGGAGACACTGATCCGAAGTCTGGTTGAAATGAGGTCAATCAAAGATTCTTATGAAATTGCAGAAATAGAAAAAGCCTGTGATACAGGCTATAAGATGCATGTAACTGCCATGAAAATGGCAAAACCCGGTGTGATGGAGCAAGAAATTGCAGGCACTATTGAAGGGATTGCCCTGGCCTATGGCAGCGGAACATCATTCCCAACAATACTGACACAAAACGGGCAGACACTTCACAATCACGATCACTCATTTAAACTTGAAAAGGGAAGGTTGATGATTGTGGATGCAGGTGCTGAATCAAATATGCACTATGCCTCCGATTTTACGCGTGTTACCCCTGTGGGTGGTCATTTTTCACAAAAGCAACTTGACATCTACAATATTGTTCTAAAGGCTAACAATACAGCCACTTCGCTGATTAAACCAGGTGAAACCTATTTAAGTATTCATCTTAAAGTTGCTGAGGTGATCGCTGCGGGGTTAAAGGATCTCGGATTAATGAAAGGGGATGTTAAGGAGGCCGTTGCCAGCGGCGCTCATGCGCTCTTCTTCCCGCATGGATTGGGTCATATGATGGGTCTTGATGTTCACGATATGGAAGATTACGGACAGATTCATGTTGGTTATGACGACGAGATCCGTCCGGTTAACCAGTTCGGAACAGCCTACCTCAGACTTGGTCGCCGGTTGCAAAAAGGATTTGTAATCACCAATGAACCAGGAATATACTTCATTCCAGCTTTGATTGAGCAATGGGAAAAGGAAAAAATCAATAATTCCTTTATAAACTTTGGGAAGGCTAAAGAATACCTCGATTTTGGGGGTATAAGACTTGAAGACGATATTCTGGTCACTGAAACCGGAGCGAGAATATTAGGCAACAGGATTCCCGTCACCCCTGAGGAGATTGGATTGTTGCAATTATAATTCTATTAAAATAAAACTGAGCAAGAAATTGATTTTTACCTGTAATAGGCAAACTCCAATAATTATTCAGTTTTATCTTTTTCCTACCCACTTTAAAATTATTCGTGGCAGGTCGTGCAGGAGAATGCATTTGCCTGAGAAGAAGTACAGACTTTGTGTTTATCTTTCCCCATGGTTCCGGAAACAGCCGATTTATTGATCTTCGGACTGTTAACACTAATACCAACAAGGAATCCAATGCACAAGGCAGCAATGATGCTGAGGGCAACAAACATTTTACTTTTAGTATTCATAATTCATTTTTAGAATGAACAAATCTAAAAATTTAATTTTACATATTGTAATTTAAATTTATCTATTTAATATGACTTTTGACCATATTTATGAGTTAACGGAACTAATACCGACCTGATAAGACTTGAATATTGTCTGAAGGTACTTAAAGAAGCATTACTAGCCAGGGAAGATAGGTTCATCCCCCGTGGCCGGATGGTGAGAAAAAAGTGATAAATCGGGATTACCTTCTAAAATGAGAGGATAACCTTTGTTTGGTTATCTGCAAATTTAACAATAAAGTATTCCGACTGCTTAATCGGAAAGGCACATTTTCACCTTTAATAAATAGAAATAATTAATTACTTCAATTGAAATAGAAAGAAGCCAATATCCCTGACAAAGTATAAAAGCATGTCAGGGATATCTGAATTCCTCTAAATCTGTTCCATCGAATTCCCAACAAGATGAATATCCTGCTGCGGAAAAGGGAAATGGATTCCTTCGCGGTCAAAGCGTACCTTCACTTTTTCCAGATAATGGTAAAGGACATCCCAATAATCATTCTGCAACACTTCAGCACGGACAGTTATGTTAACGGTACTCTCTGTTAATGCGGTGACACTTACAAACGGATTTGCCTTGTTAACCACCCTCGAATCGGTAAATATTTCATCTAAAATAAGCGTTCTGGCTTTTTCGATATCATCTTCATAGCCGATACAGAATACCCATTCGATGATCCGGGTTTTTGAGCGTGAAAAATTAACAATCATGTTATTTGATAATAACCCATTGGGTAATATAATAATCTTATGGTCATAGGTTTTTAATGTAGTCTGAAAAAGTTGAATTTCAGTCACACATCCGATAATCCCGTTTGCCTGGATAAACTCACCAATCTTAAGTGGTTTAAACAGAAGAATCATCACTCCACCGGCAAAATTACTGAAACTCCCCTGCAAGGCAAGACCGATAGCCAATCCAATAGTCCCAAGAACTGCAACATAAGAGCTGGTTTCTATTCCAATAATGGAGGCCATAGTAAGAATCAGCAGAATATACATTGTCGCACTTGTGGCTGACGTGAAAAACGGAGCCCATGAATTATCAAGCCGCCCTTTTACAAGATACGATCTTAATCTCCGAACAGTAAGCTGTATAACCCAGATACCAAATAACAAAACAACTATTGCAGAAATCACCTTAGGTGCGAAATTGACCAATACAGATATCAATTGCGCAACACTGGATTTGAACTCTTCCATTAAAACATGTTATTGGTTAAAACATTGAAAGGTACTGAAAAATGGTTCAGAATCAATAATTTAAATCACAATTAAAATTTATGGAAAAAGGAGATATATTCTCGTTCAGGATCTTAGAGAAAGGCGCATGAAACAGGGTTGAAAAACTATTAATCAGTTAGTCTGAAGAGCAATTCTTGTACTCTTCCCTTCAACATAAGTATTAAAATTTTTCCCATCCATTGAAATTTCAAATTTCGTATTGACTTGCTGATCCTCCATCAGTGCATATGTCAGTCGGAAAACGGGAATATTTAGAGTCTTGTCACTTGTGAAAATAATAGTCTTGTCGGAAAAGGTAATCGAATAGTTAATCGTATGCCCTTCATTGTCAAAATAAATCGCTTTCACCGGACTTCCTGAATTATCCGGATAAATAACCATTAAATCATCATGAATAACAATGGGTTTATTTGCAGTTGCGGGATAATCCGAATGACTTTTACGGATCAGGATTTTCTGATCGAGGTCGGTTTTAAAGGTGAAGCTTCCGCCCCCTTTCCCTGGCTGCCCGCTTCCTTCGCCCACCCAATTACCAATTAACCAACTCCAGTTATCCCACGTTGAAGCCACCTGACCATTGACAGAAATCACTATAATCAGAAAGGCAATTGTAAAAACGATTTTTGATTTCATGAATTTCGAAAAGATTTTATCCGTTTACTTGATTTGCCTTGACGTCATCGTAGAAATTAGCTATAGTAACCTGCACATAAGGTATAAGCCAAAGAAATCCGATACCGAAAGTGAGAATACAGAGCAAGGCCCAACCTAAAAACCGAAGCAGTAGACAGAAAAATTTCCATTTGAAACCATCCATCATATTTTTGCTCTTATCTATTGCATCCATAGGTGCTATTGAATCGTCGTCAGCAATGATATAAAAAGTCATCGAATAGGAAATTGCAGCTATAATGCCGGGAATAATTAATAAGATCAACCACAGAATTATGAAAACCAAGATTAGAATATAGGCAACTAATGCGGTTTTGAAATTGTAAAACCCGCTAAAGATTAGCTCCAGCCGGGCTTCCTGGTTCCGCGCAAGCGAAAGCGAAAAAATAGAAATTCCAAGCATCAATGGGCCGGCAATAATGAGTCCGACTAATCCGGATAAAGGAAAAGATTTTGTGGTTCCGGGAAACGCTCCTAATAACAACATATAGATCAGATAAGCAGCAATAGCCGGACCCCATTTCCCGGCAAGAGATTCCAGGGCCATTTGCATCAAAACAACATTTTCTTTTTTCATAACTATTAAATTATTAAAATGTTAAGAGAATGGATTCCTTTGTTAAAGATAATTTATTAAAATTAAAAAATCAATTTTAACAGGATTAATTGGTTTCGGATTGATATTTATCAATTATCATACTTGTCATTTTTATGTTCGGCAAAAAAAGATATTTTAGCGCGCTGTAAAAACTTGATAATCATGAAAAATAATTCATTCTTCATTCCCCTATTATTCCTGTGCACCATGACAACCGGAACATTTATTGCCTGTAACGATTCTAACCAAAAGAAGTCAGAACCGGCTATCAGTCTGCCGGATATGGACGCCTCCATTGATCCTGGTCACGATTTTGACGCTTATGCAAATGGTGGCTGGAAGAAACTCAATCCACTTCCTGCTGACCGTGCCCGGTACGGATGTTTTGACAAACTCGCAGAGGTAGCCGAAAAACAACTGAATGAACTGGTAAAAGAGACGGCTTCCAAAAAAAATGAGAAAGGATCGATTGCTGACAAGACTGCCACACTGTTTAATCTGGGGATGGATTCTGCAAAATTGGAAAAGCAGGGGATAAAACCTTTGGCTCCTTATTTTGAGGAAATTGAGGCTATCAAATCGATGGATGATGTTGAACTGGAGATCGCCAAATTCCACAACTATGGTTTTTCTGCACTCTTTGGATTTTATGGTTCAACCGATTCCAAAAACAGCTCAATGGTAATCGCTCAGCTGAGTCAGGGCGGAATCGGAATGCCGGACCGCGATTATTACGTTAATGATGATGCCCGGTCCAAAGAGCTAAGGGCAAAATATATTATTTACATACAAAAAATATTCAGGTTATTGGGGGACGATGAGGCTGTTGCCGCGAAATCGGCACAGGCGATCATGAGTATTGAAACCCGTCTGGCAAAGGCATCGATGACACGCCTTGAACAACGTAATCCGAACAAAACCTATAACAAAATGTCGACGAAGGAGCTCATTGAACTCTCACCTTCGTTCAACTGGAATCGCTACTTTGTCTCTCAGGGAGTGGGTGATCCGGGTGAAATCAATCTTGGGCAACCTCTTTTCATCAAAGAGATAAGTGCAGTGCTCAAGGACGTACCCGTTGAAGAGTGGAAAGTTTACCTGCGGTGGAACCTAATAAATGGCACGGCCTCTTATCTTTCTGATGAGTTTGTGAATGCTAAGTTTGATTTTTACGGCAAAGTAATGACGGGTGTTGAAAAAATGAGACCTCGCTGGAAAAGGGTTCTTGGTGTTACCAGCGGAGCGCTCAGTGAAGCAATCGGCCAGCTCTATGTGGCCAAATACTTCCCGGCGGAGGCAAAGGAACGGATGATCAAATTAGTTGCCAATCTAAGAATCTCATTGGGTGAAAGGATAAAAAATCTGGATTGGATGGGACCTGACACCAAAGTAAAGGCCCTTGAAAAACTTAATGCCATCAATGTCAAAATTGGATATCCTGACAAATGGCGCGACTATTCAGGACTTGAAATTATTGACGACTCCTATGTTCAGAACGTGATCCGTTCCAACCAATTTGAAACGGCGTTCAATTATGACAAAATAAATAAACCTGTCGATAAAGCCCAGTGGTACATGTCACCCCAAACAGTGAATGCCTATTACGCACCCGACATGAATGAAATCGTATTTCCGGCCGCCATCCTTCAGCCTCCTTTCTTCTTCGTCCATGGTGACGATGCAGTAAATTATGGAGCGATTGGGGTGGTCATCGGACATGAGCTTACACATGGTTTCGATGATGAAGGGCGCAAATTTGACAAGGTGGGTAACCTTTCAGAATGGTGGACACCTGAGGATTCAAAATTATTCGACGAAAAAGCAAAGGTTCTGGCAGACCAATACAGCAGTTTTGTGGTATTAGACTCCATTCATGCCGATGGAAAATTAAGTCTTGGAGAGAACCTGGCCGATTTTGGAGGATTAAACATCTCGTATCAGGCGTTTAAACTGGCCAGCAAAGAGACCAATAAAATTGATGGCTTCACCCCCGAGCAACGCTTTTACCTTGCCTACGCTCATGTATGGGCTCAGAATATCAGGGATAAGGAGATTCTTCGCCGTACCAAGGAAGATCCACACTCGTTAGGGCATTTACGTGTGATTGGTCCATTAAGAAACATACCTGAATTTTATACAGCCTTCAATATCAAACCAGGACAACCCATGTTCCTCGAAGAGGGGAAACGGGCTAAGATTTGGTAATATTAACAAAGATTTTTAAAGGCCGGATTTTACGATCCGGCCTTTTTTTGTGATTAAAAGATGTGAGAATTCGTGAAGCACGCGGACCCCACTCCGGCCCTCCCCAAAGGTGAGGGTGACTTAAAACAGAATTTTATTTTAAAGAAAAAATCTCAAAACAACTGCGGACTCATGCCCCCGCCTTCGGAGGGGGTTGGGGGAGGTCCTGAAAAAATATAAACGCTGCCGAAAAAAAGGATTAGGTGAGGCCAAAGAAAAAATTATTCAATTACGACTTAATAGCATTTTTTATCATTCACCGGAAACATCCCTTTTACCAGGTCATAATTCAGTCAACTGTTACCAATTCTCATTGAATTGATCTAAATAGAAATAATTCAATCCATTATATTAATAATTTGAAATATAAATGCGATCTTTAAGTTCTTAATTAATTTCATACTAAAAACATTTGTCACCATGCTTGAGAACCTGAAACATCAGGTCTATAAGGCTAGCTTAAAACTTGTAGAACAAGGCCTTGTGATCTATACGTGGGGAAATGTAAGTACAATTGACCGTGAGAGTGGCCTGGTCGTTATTAAACCGTCAGGGGTTTCATACGACGAGATGATTCCTGCTGATATGGTGGTAATGGATCTCAACGGGAATATTGTTGAAGGGACGCTTAAACCTTCTACTGATACAAATACTCACCTCGAATTGTACAAAAACTTCACTCAAATAGGGGCCATACTTCATTCCCATTCTGAATATGCCACCTGTTGGGCCCAGGCAGGACGAGGAATTCCACCTTTAGGAATTACTCATGCCAATTTTTTTAATGGTGAGATCCCTTGTACCCTCCCTCTAAGCATCGAACAGGTAGAAAACAATCTTGAACTGGAGACCGGGAAAATGATCGTGAATACTTTTATAACCCGTAATCTTGATCCTATGCGGATTCCGGGTGTACTTGTGTATGGTCATGGCCCGTTTTGCTGGGGTAAAGATGTAAGCAGCGCCTTTGATCATACTGTGGTTATTGAAAAAGTGGCCAAAATGGCCTACAGGACTCTGGTCCTCAATAATGTGACCCCTGTGGATAAAAAATTGCTGGATCACCATTTTCTAAACCAGGCCTAAGGAATCAACAGGAATATTAATCAAGTATAAAAACTCACGCATAGACACCAAGGCGCTAAGAAATTATACTTTGCGACTTTGCGGCTTTGCGTGAGAAATTAAACACACTTCATGGCTACATGATTTTAATCCCGGATGTGGGATAACCTTAATGCCTCAGATTACCAACCCAAATATTTGTCTCCGTTCCATAACGAATCCGGATTAAGATTATCTTTTTCAATATCTTTGAAATAGCGGTAGGTTCCAACCTTAAGCTCAACAGTCGATGCTTCATCGCAGACAATTATTCCGCGTGGATGAAGCTGAAGAGCAGAAATTGTCCACATGTGGTTCACCCCCTCCTCAACCGCATGGCGCAATGCACGCGCTTTATTATGACCTGTAACCAGGATCAGGACTTCCCTGGCATCCATCACCGTTCCAACCCCAACAGTGAGTGCCGATTTGGGAACCTGATTGGCATCATTATCAAAAAAACGGCTGTTAACCAGAATCGTATCTTCGTTTAATGCCTTATCCCGGGTCCGCGATGCCAAACTTGATCCGGGTTCGTTAAAAGCAATATGGCCATCCGCACCAATGCCACCCATAAACAGATCAATGCCACCTACTGCTGCAATTCGTGACTCATATCCGGCGCATTCAACCTTTAAGTCGGGAGCATTCCCATCGAGAATATTTACATTCCCAGGCAGGATATCAATATGGCTGAAGAAATTATCCCACATAAAGGAGTGATAACTCTGAGGATGTTCTTTAGGGATCCCAACATATTCATCCATATTAAAGGTCACCACATTTTTAAAGGAAACTTTCCCTTCTCGATAAATACGGATCAACTCACTATAAGTACCAAGAGGAGTGCTTCCGGTAGGGAGTCCAAGCACAAAAGGCTTCTCTGCTGAAGATGATGATTCATTTATTCTCTGTGCAATATAAAAAGCAGACCACTTTGCTACTCCAATAGCCTCTGACTGAACAATAAGACGCATAGTATTAAGATTAATTAAGAATCCTCAAAAGTCGCATTTTTTTCGAAATAAATCATCTAATTTTTCATACAACTTTAACTGAAAGCAGTTCAATTTTTGGCTGAATAAAAATCAACCTGAACTAATAGGTTTCCTTCAAAAAGATATAATTTTAAAAAATATATAAAAGGAAAAATAAAAAAGAAAAATCGATGCTTTCACGAATAATTATCAGCACTATTTCAATTATAATAGTGGGTTATATCCTGCCAGGTGTAGTAGTCTCTTCACCATGGGCGGCATTTGTTGTTGCTGTCGTTCTGGCCCTGCTTAATACGATTGTAAGACCAATCCTAATCTTACTTACCTTTCCCGTTACAATCGTAACACTTGGTCTTTTTCTGTTAGTCATCAACGGAATTATGGTATTAATTGCCAACCACTTTATACACGGATTTTCAGTGTCCGGATTATTTACAGCTATAATCTTCAGTATATTAGTGTCCCTCATTAACTGGATTTTGGGAATAAACAGTATTAACGTAAAACGGAACTGATCCTTCTCCATTCTCCTAAGTCAATATTTGTCCCCTTTTCGGCGAAAATCCGGATCGGTATCATTACTTTTGAGGCCAATCAAAATAGTGCATGCAACTAAGTCATTTAGGTGAAATAGCAGGAGTGGTTACTGCAATATGCTGGACTGCCTCAGCCCTCTCCTTTTCACTGGCAACGCGCCGCGCCGGTTCTCTGGCTGTTAATATTGCCAGGCTGGTTCTGGCAATGGGGATGTTTTTGATCTGGTCAAAAATCATGAGAGGTTTCTGGACCCCCATGGATGCCACACCGGAGGCCTGGAAATGGCTATCGATATCAGGGCTTGTAGGTTTTGTTGCAGGAGATTATTGTCTCTTTAAATCGTATTCCTATCAATCCGCAAAGTTATCGATGCTGATTATGTCACTTGCTCCACCTGTTGCCGCTCTTGCGGGAGCTTTAATCCTACATGAAAGACTTTCCTGGTTAAACGGACTCGGAATGGTACTGGTCTTATCGGGAATCGCAACAGTGATCCTGAAGCGACCTGAATCAGAAACAAATAAATCAAGGCTGAAATATCCCGTAAAAGGCTTATTACTAGCACTTGGAGGGGCAATAGGTCAAGGCATAGGCGCTGTTTTTTCGAAACTGGGAATGGGAAATTATGACCCGTTTGCCTCATCCCAGATTCGGGTTATCACTGGAATTTTGGGGTTTATCGTAATCATTACATTGGCCAAACAATGGCGGTCGATCGGGTTTTCGTTGAAAAACAATAAAGCGCTGACGCCACTCCTGATTGGCTCATTCTTTGGCCCGTTTCTGGGTGTCTCGCTAAGCCTCCTCTCCTTTCAATACACCACAGTTGGAATTGCCTCAACTCTTATCGCGACAGTTCCGGTCTTTATTTTGATCCCATCAGTAGTGATCTTTCACGAGAAATTAAATTGGAAAGAGATAGTCGGGGCATTTCTGGCAGTTATAGGGATGGCCATATTTTTTCTGTGAGAGGAGTAATGTCTCAGCTAATGAAAAGGAGTAATTTAAGAATCTCCGTTACTGTTTGTGCTAACCCTTTTTAATAATGCTTTTTTTCAGGTTTTGTTTTCAAAATAAATGTAATTTTACGAGTTTTTAAGAACAAAGAAACCTGCCATTGGAGATTAGTGAATCATAGCTAGCCGGAAATGCAGGTGAGAATTAGACAAATTCTTCTTTGTTCAGATTTTAGATAATTGATTTTTAATAGATTAACAGATTTACTATGGCAGGCACCGAGCTTTTCGGAGATGAAGAACGAAAAGAAGTTATGGATGTACTCGAGACAGGAGTTTTGTTTCGTTATGGTCATGATTCACAACGTAATGGAGTTTGGAAAGCCAAAACTTTCGAACAGGAATTCAGTAAATATCTGGGGGCCAAACATACCCATTTCTGTGCGAGCGGAACAGCAGCAGACTCGCTATCCCTTGCATGCTGCGGAATAGGTTACGGCGATGAAGTAATTGTCCCTCCTTATACCTTTATAGCACCAATTGAGGCAGTTCTGTTAGCGGGAGCAATTCCGGTATTTGCCGATATTGATGAAACCTTATGCCTAAGTCCGGAAGGGATTGAGAAAGCAATTACACCACGTACCAAGGCGGTCTTAATCATCCAGGTCTTCGGATCAATGGGGAAAATGGACGAAATTATGGCTGTCTGCGCCAAGCATAACCTGATCTTAATAGAAGATGCAGCTCCAGCCCTCGGGGGAAGCTATAAAGGGAAAATGTTAGGCAATTTTGGCAAAATATCAGCATTCTCCTTTGATTATTACAAAATTATAACCGCCGGTGAAGGGGGTGCCATTGCAACCAACGATGACGAATTATACGACCGTGCCCATAAATATTCAGATCACGGTCACGATCACCTTGGAAATGCACGTGGCGCTGAGCAACATCCAATTCTTGGATATAATTTCCGCGGTTCAGAACTAGGAGCAGCCGTTGTTTTGGCACAACTGCGGAAATTGCCCTATATGATTGACAAACAAAGAGCTCATCAAAACGTACTTAAACAAGTACTTAATGAATTTCCCGAAATCAGGTTGAGAAATGTTCCTGATGAAGCAGGCGACTCAGCAACCTTCCTATCCTTTTTCCTCCCAAATCCTGAAAAAGCGGTAAAGGTTTTTGATGAATTTCAAAAAGAAGAGCTCAGCGCCTCCTACTGGTACAGGAATAATTTCCATTATCACCGTCAGTGGGGTCATTTAAAAGAGATGAAATCGATCTTCAATCTGCCCGTTATGAAAATGCCAAACGCGCCAGACTATCGGAATCTGGAGGTTCCCAAGTCGGATGAGGTCATGCAACGGCTTATGATGACTCAGATTATGGTGAACTGGAGCGAAGAGGAGTTAAACACACTTGCCACTAAAATGAGGTCGGCAATAAAAAAAGCACTTAAATAACAGCGTATGTTCAGAAATTTAAAGCCAGTCGGCAGAATTTTATATGGTCGTAATAGTTTTGACCAACTCGGAGATATTCTTGGAGAATTGCGAATTAAAAAAGAATCTTATGTCCTGTTTCTTGTAGATGAATATTTTGATGGCAAGGATTTTCTCAAACGGATTCCCCTTGAACCACAGGATATCCTGAAAATTATTGATGTTACCGACGAACCGAAAACAAAGACCGTTGATGCAATGGTAGCCGAGATCAAAGGTCTTGGTAAAGGAAACCCGGTATCCGTTGTTGGAATCGGCGGTGGCATTGTGATGGATTATGCCAAAGCTATTCGTCTGATGTTTACGAATGAAGGATCATCGGCACTCTATCAGGGACTCGACTTTATTAAAAACAGAGGTGTTCATTGCACCGTAATCCCAACGATTTCGGGAACCGGTGCAGAGGTTTCAATGACAACTGTACTTACCGGTCCAATCAAGAAACTGGGAATAAAAGGTAATTTCACCGCTGCCGACCAGCTGGTTATGGATCCCGAATTGATCAAAACAGTCCCGGAACCCATAAGATTCTACACCGCCATGGATTGCTATATCCATAATATAGAAGCCCTTAATGGCCACAGAAGATCGGTCATGGGCGATTCGCTGGGTATAGAATCTCTGCGGATTTTCAGAGAAATCTACTTAAGTGAAGACAGCAGAACTCCTGAAAACGAAGAGAAACTAATGGTGGCGTCTTATCTTGGTGGATTGTCGCTGACATATTCCGAAGTTGGAGCATGTCACGCCATGTCTTACGGACTGGCTACGGTTACAGACATTCATCATGGACTTGGCAACTGCATCGTATTCAATCAGCTGGAAGAGTTTTATCCCGAAGCGGTTAAAGAATTCAGAGAGATGATGCGTTTGAATAATATTGAAATTCCTCAGGGAGTAACAGCCAGCTTAACACCTGAACAGATCGAAAAAATGATTGATGTTTCGCTTACCCTTGTCTTTATGTGGGCGCATGTTAGCGGTCCGGATTGGGAGAAGATTATCACCCGCGACAAACTCCGCGGACTGTACCTGAAAATGTAAATAAAACAGAATGACGAAAATAATTAAAGTTGGAAATATTGAATGCGGAGCAGACAAGCTGTTCCTGATTGCAGGACCTTGTGTTGTGGAGGATGAGAAAACAATGATGGATACCGCAGAATTTCTGGTTGGTCTGTCTGAAAAACTCAACCTTCCGTTAATCTTCAAATCTTCGTTTCAGAAAGACAATCGCAGTTCTTCCGATTTTTATTCGGGACCAGGAATTGAAAAGGGGCTCGCGATACTTCAAAAAATCAAGGATCAGTTCAATGTTCCATTAATTACTGACATCCATTATCCCGATCAGATTGCTGCTGCGGCAGCTGTTGTGGATGTTATCCAGATACCTGCATACCTGGTAATGCAGACTACCCTTGTGGTCGAAGCTGCAAAAACTGGCAAAGTACTGAATCTCAAACATGCCCAGTATCTTTCGCCTGAAAATATGATCAAACCGATTAAAAAAGCAGAGCAAGCCGGTAATTTCAATCTCATGGTAACTGAACGGGGATATGCCTTTGGGTATAATGACCTGGTTGTCGATCCTAGAAGTTTTTACCATCTGCGCACGACGGGGTACCCTGTGATCTTTGATGTTACCCATTCAATTCGCAAATACGGAATTCCAAGTTCTGACCCAAGGGGCGGTTCCAGGGAGTTTATTCCAACGCTGGCGCGTGCTGGAGTTGCAGCAGGAATTGACGGATTGTTTCTGGAGGTTCATCCCGATCCTGCACACGCCTTATGTGATGCAGCAAGCCAAATGTGTATCGATGATGTTACCGAATTCCTCAAACCATTGATCGACATTCACAATATTGAAGTACAATACAGATCTAAAAATTAATAAAAAATAATTAACATGGAATTTTTTCTTGACTCGGCTAACCTTGCTGAAATTGAAGAAGCCCTGAAACTGGGAATCATTGATGGTGTTACAACAACACCTACATTTATGCACAAAAACGGAATTACCGATATCGATGGCGCGATCATCCGATTATCGAAGATGGTTCCTGTGCTGATGATTGAAGCTTTAGGTGAGAACTCGGAACAAATTGTTGCTGAAGCCCATCGTTTACTTGCTCTCGGCCTCGACAAAAAGAAAACGGTCTTCAAAATTCCGGTTAATTTCGAAGGGGTGAAAGCCTGCAAAAAACTCCATGACGAAGGATTTTTAATTAACCTGCATCTTGTTTACAACATTCAGCAAGCCTATATGGCACTTACTGCCGGAGCAAACTATGTGTGTGTTTTAGTGGGCCGTATGCAGGATCAGGGACATGATGCCCTTGGTCTGGTTAAACAAATTGTCGGGGTTATCAAAGAATACAACTACGATTGTAAGGTGATGTTCTCTTCGGTGAGATACCCCGAACATGTTAAGGATGCGCTGACCCTGGGTGCACATAACATCACCCTCCCCTGGAGTATTATGAAAAAACTCGCCGACAACCACCTCACCAAGTTGGGTACCGACCAGTTCTTTCAACATACACGTCTGATGACAATTCAGGTGAAAAGCGTTATTTCTGAAGCCAATCCGGTTGTTGATATTGACTGCCTTGTACCCGATGCACTTCTTAAAATGACCGATTCAGGCATGGGAGCTGTTTCTGTAATTGATAAAAAAGGTATACTGGCAGGCATATTTACCGACGGTGACTTACGCCGTCAGCTGCGAAAAATAGGCGATCACATCAATACAGCCTCTGTCGGAGAATGTATGACTGCAAATCCTATTTCAATTGAAGGTGATGCATTATTACAGAAAGCCGCAGACATCTTTAATGCCAATCAGGTCGATAATATTATTGTAACTGAAAACGGTCTTCCAATCGGAATGCTTGATGTTCAGGATATGGTGAAACTGGATTTGATGAATTAATTTTTCAATCCTAAAAACAAAGGCGGAGCAGTAATGTTCCGCCTTTGTTGTATAAGAAATTTATAAATTCTGCTTTCATAGTCCCGATACATCGGGAGCAATTGGCAACTAGCAGCTTGCAGATTTTCGATGGGAGAACTTAGCCTTTGTCAGACATGGCTGTATAAGTCAATTAGTTGCGGACGTTCAAGCTAGCCGCAAGTAGCTTAAAGCTAGCCGCAAATCATAAATAGATTAGCAGTAAGGAAAACCATCTTACCCAAATAGATCATTATAGAGAAATAAAACCAATGGATTTCAACTCTTTAGTATTGAACAGACAAAGCGACCGCGACTTTCTTGCCCGGCCGGTTGAGGAGGATAAACTCCAACGAATTCTGGAGTGCGCCCGGTTGGCTCCATCTGCCTGTAACGCCCAGCCCTGGCATATTATTGTTATCGACAAGGGGGAACTCAGGGATCAGCTGGCCGATGCCACTTCGGAGAAAATACTGGGAATGAACCATTTTACCAGGAAAGCACCAATCCACCTTGTCATTGTAGAAGAACCGGCAAACCTCACTTCAAGCTTCGGAAGCTGGATAAAGCGGAAACACTATCCCCTGATCGACATCGGAATTCTGGCAAGCCATATTTGCCTTGCTGCAGCCGACGAGGGGCTTGGAAGTTGCATGATCGGTTGGTTCGATGAAGTAAAGGTGAAAAATATTTGTGGGGTACCTGATTCAAAGCGGGTGCAACTGATCATTACGCTGGGTTATTCAAACGTGAAAACGCGTACTAAAATCCGGAAGCCTATGGATAAAATCGTATCCTACAATAGGTATGGAATAGCTGATTGATTGTATTTTGATTAACTATAACAAAAGATCAAACGGACTATCGATATTTTAGTTATTGCTTGTTCTTGGGAAACCCCGACAGGGTTTTGGGATTTCTATTGCCTTGTTTATCCCCCAGTTTGCACTGGGGGATATTTACGGAAAACTCTGAAAGAGTTTTGACCTAAATCAATTCAACATCAAAAAAATTATAAAATCATCTATTCGTTTGAAGAGAATAAAAGCATTTTGATTATTGCGATTTGGCATTCTCCCAAAGCAATTTCAGCCATTTAATATCCCATTCATCAATGCTTGATCACCTCCTCAATAACTTTACCGGAAACAGCTGATGGGGGTGCAATCCCTAAAAAGGCAGCAATAGTTGGTACAATATCAGTCGCATTTGTTCTGATCATTGTAGTCCCCTTTTTGATGCCTGCTCCATACCATACCAGCGGAACCTGACTATTATCGGTATAATCCAGCGGATTAAATTTATCTTTAGGTTGCCAGCCATCTTCGTATTTGATCAGAATATCCCCCGATCTTTTGATGTGAAAATTATTCTGAAATGTTTCCAGCTCTCCTCCGGGGAAATTATTCGCCTCAATTTCCAGTGAGGCCTTTGCAAAAGCAATCCCTTCAAACTGATTTAAAAACAGTGCAACGGTATTTTGCATCTCCTGAAGATTGACTTTCTTTTTTTCAATCAATTCATGATCCAGATAAATCATCTGACTGGCAAATAACTCGATCCAGTTTGCTTCTCCGTATTTGATATTCAGGTACGATTTTAACAGGGCAATTGAACTCTCGGGATTAAATATTCCGGCGGTCATCCGGTACTTTTCCTTAAGGTAGTCAGCCGGATAGGAAATGCTGGTTAAACCGGTCAGATAAACCAGGATACCATCTGTTCCAAAACCACTTTCAAGATATTTTAAAAGCTCCGCAATATCTTTATCAAGACGCAGATAGGTATCCTCCATCTCGACGGAAAAAGAACCGAACGAATATCTCTCATAATCCATAGATGAGAAGACAACTGTAAGCAGATCAGGCACCAGATCGTAACCAAGTTGCTCTTTTGCTATCATCTGTAAAGCAAAATCTTTAACCATTGCATTTCCCCAAGGTGTGGTTTTTAAAATCCTGTAACTTCCGCCCGACTCCTTTTTCAGCCTGTTCAGGTCGTATGGAAATGAATTGTATTTTCCCAGGTATCCGATTTCCGTTGGGTTATCACCGGAAGTACTCTCGGTATAGGATCCAATATCTTTTAAAGTAGTCCATTTAGATGATATATAGGAGTCTGCTACCTTGTTTCCATTATAATCAAAAGCCCATTTGGGGAAGGTCTCCACATAATACGAACTGGAGATCATTTTTCCTGATGTATTGTCCAGCCAATAAGCACCATCGGCGGCATGCCCTGCCGCAAGCACTGCCGGATAATCATTCAGCGCAATACTAAACACCCTGGACCTTCCCTTTGTGACAAGCTTGAGCTGGTCTCCCAGGGTTGGGGTCATGAGTTTCATGGCTGATCTCGCCCCTTCATCCGAATCAGAACCCACAGTTGTGAAATAGTCATCCTTTATGGCATTCACCTCCTTTTTCTTCAGCCGGTCAATCCATTTGTCATTGATAATCCCATGATGTGAAGGGGATGTTCCGGTTGAAAGTGTCGCCATATTTACCGCTGGCCGCTGGATCAGGTTCCCATAATGGTGATTGCCACAAATAAAACCGGCACGGTAAAGCCGTTGAAACCCACCATCACCAAACCGGTCCCAAAAACGTTCAATATAATCAGGGTTGAAATCTTCAATCACAATCCCAACCACTATCCGCGGCGTATTCGCCGAAAGTGTGGTATGCCCTTGTGAATAAACCAGGTATGGAAAATATAATCCTAAAATAAGTATCGAAAACTTTTTAAACATTCGTTGAATATTATCACTTTAAAAATTACAAAATACAACTTAATACAACTAGCCAGCTTTGAATAACTGCAACTGGAGATATCCCCTAAAATTTAGATCACCCTGACTTTCACCAGCTGCAAAAAGGATTCCTGGCAAGATAGGAATTGTAATACCTCATATCACCGGTCACCTCTTCGCCTATCCAGGAGGGGATTGAAAAAGATTCAACTTCCGACTGCAATTCAATCTCCGCCATAATCAATCCGTGATTCTCCCCTTCAAATTCATCAATCTCCCAAACTTTACCCGCAAATAACACCTTGGTCCTGTATTTCTCAACGATGGGGGTAACTGACAACCGGAGTATACCAATTGCTTCATCCACGGGTATCTTATATTCAAATTCAACACGACTAATACCCTCTGAGGCACCTTTAATCGTAAGATAGCCCTCTTCTCCGGCAATTCTCACCCTGACGGTTCGCTCTCCATCGGCGACAAGGTATCCCTGCGCATAATGAACCGGGGTACCCAATGATCGCCAATGATCGTTTCGAACCAAAAATTTCCGTTCAATTTCAACTGCCATAGCCGCTATTTAAAAAACGGTTTAAAATCGATCTCCTGAAAACGGGTAACCTCTTTTTTCCATCGGATCTCAACAAATGAGACGTGATCCGGATGATTCGTATAGAAATCATAGTCACTCGTGGATGAAAAGATCATCGAAAAGCCATACGTATAATCGTTCTTGGAGCTCACCTGATTAAAAACCTGAAAGTTATTAACTACAGAAATATTACTTAAAATCCTTTGACCATCATTTAAAAATTTAAGTGCTAATTCTGACCCTTTATCATGATGAAGGTCAAAAATGACCATATGCTGAATCTCCTCTTTTCCCAAAATACCCCCCTTTTTACGCTGTTTTAAAACTTTCAATGTGTTAGCCATCAAAGGAACCGCGAGCAAAGTGGCTATTGTACCGGTTCCTAAACGGGTGAAAAATCTTCTTCTTTCCATCTGTGAAAATTTAATCTGTTAAAAATATTCAAATTTTCGTTATATAATCGCAAATTCAAATTGTACACAAATCTAAAACGATTTGTACAATAATAACCCACACACATAATAAAATCACATTTAACCCATACCTTTGCAATGCCAATTCATCAAATATATCTCACAGTCCATACTCATGGCTCGTATCCTTTTCGATACGGCCAGGGGTTGGACGAAAGTCCACATTAGCTGTGAGGTTGATGAATTGGCGTTCCCCTGGCCACATACACAAAGAGAGCAACCCGTAATCGGATTGCTCTCTTTGAATTTCAGGCCGCCTGTTCGATTTCTGCCTCACTGAGGGTCGGTTCATAGTTTATCGTGATAACCTCGGTTTTTCGGCCTCCACCGGCGCTGCGTTGCATCTCTATCTCAATAGTTCGCCAACCATTTATTTCAATATAGCGATCAATCAAATCAGATGGATAACTGCTTAGCATGAACTTACCCTTTATCCCAGACAATACCTTTAATAACCGTTCAAAGTCATCCTTAGTATAACCTTTATAATGACCTAAATCAGAGTTATAATAAGGAGGATCAATGTAGTGAAATGTCTCTGTACTATCCGTTGCGTTAATCACATTGAGCGCATCCCTACAGAAGATTGAAGTATTCTCAAGCCTGGTCAAAAATAACTCGTTAAACTCTTTATTCTTCACCTGAACGGACTTTGCGCCGTTACGTTGCTTGCTGCACTTCCAACTATTACATAGAATAGCATAAAAAGACTGGTGACTCAACACCCAAATAGCCCAGGCACGCTTCAAGGGAGATACTCCCACCGGATTTCGATAAATTTTAATGGCTTGCTTGTGCTGATACTCGCTGTGCAACGTAAGGTTAATCTCTGTTTTAAGGGCTTTAAAATCCTGTTTAAGTACCTGATAAAAATTGATTACCTCACCGTTGGTATCATTAATAAATTCAACCTTCGCCGGTTGTTTTGCAAAGAAGATTGCCCCGCCTCCAAAAAAAGGTTCATCGTAGATCTGATGATCCGGAATCAATGGGACAATCCTCTTGCTTAATTGTTGTTTCCCGCCATAATAGGTCAATGGCGGCTTCATGAAAAATTCTGATATCATAAATATGAATTAAAGGTTACTGCCCGTATCCTTTTGATCCATTTTACTCCTCAAATTTAATCCCGGATATAGTTGCCTCTCCGCAATCGCTTAAGAGTTTAAAGGATTGATGTTTTGTTTTCCAAAGGAATCCCAGAAATCGGCGTGGTTTGGTTACAATCAAATCAAACGCATTATTAGCCTTTCGATCGGTGATGATAAAGGTTGCACAAGGGTCATTTGTAACAATATCCCCCTGCATTCCCCAACACTCCGAGTCATAAGATACCGGCACTTTGATTGGTTTTCCCGGCTCCTGAATTACTTTGCCAACCACCGCCGTTATATCTGTCTCATCCTCAAATTTAGAACTGATAACCGTTGCTGAAATTACATCGTTCGTCTTGATGTGATTAGCTTGCGTTACACTGTCAAGCCGATGCTTAAGACCAGATACCATACTCTCATAAGTTTGATGCGTCACCTGAATAACGTTTGCATCTTCCCATTGCACCGCCTTGACCTGATCGGTCAGTTTCTCATTTTGATCGGTCAAAATCACAACCTGATCCGCAAGAGCTTTTTCCCTCCTAATCTGCCACCAATGTCCCAGGCCTGATAGCAGAGTTACTATTATCAAAATTGCGCTTAATCTCATGCTGCTAATTTTGGCTGGTTTGCAATGTATGTTTGATAGTAAGTTTCAACCATCACCTTGCCTTGCTGAAGTGTTACATCTCCATTAGTAAACTCACGAAGAGCAAGTCCGGCAAAGTCATTCCAAAACATTTGCTTAGCCTCATCAGAGCTAAATTTAAGTTGATTCAAAGCAGCCTTTAATTGACCTTGAAGATCCGGTATATTAGCAATTGCATTTGCGTCCTTTAATTTCAAAAGGATAATCGGAAACCACTGATGCAGAATAGAATCGAGTCTGTCTATTAATACATCATCAATGGTACCCGGAATGAGTAATTTAATACCAATCTCCACGTCGTTATGTATTGGACTATCCATAAATGCCTTAACTCCCTCTGTCATCCGAATAACCACCGGGAGATAAACCTTTGCTTTAGCATCGGCTAAGTTTAATGTTTTCGTTACCCAAGCCGGGACACTTGCTGCCCAATGGAAAAATTTACCTAAGATTGTCATAATTGAATATATTTAAACGGTGAAATAATTTACTTTTTTATTGCTTCCGGAGTCATATACATCGATATGGCACCAGTTAACGTTTTGCTCTAACCTGATCGGAAAAGGAAGCAAATCCGCATGATCGGCAATGATGCCCCTGGTTTGCTCCGCAGTATAAATTTTGTTGTCGAAATCGATGGCTGCTCCCTCGCAATGAGCAGATAGGTAAATAAGCCCTTTGGTTGAGTTATCACGAACAATCTGACATAGGTTACATCTAAGTCCACGCTGTCCAAACTGTCCTCCTGAAGACCAATTATTAACCGTCATTCCCGTCTTAAGGATATCCCTGCGGATAATCAGTAAGGTCTCCAACAACTGAGGCCGAAAGAACTGCCAGGCTATTTCTCCAAATTTACGGTGTGCATCTGGACAAACGAGCTCCCTGATATCGAAGTATTTTTTTAACTCTGTGATTGTTGCGTTCATCGTTGCGGTTTCCTTACATAATTAGCTTCAATCCATGCTTGCATTTCCACAAAATTTGACTTTTCAAGGATATGAACCCTTGATTCAAGACTTGCGACTTCGTTGGCTGTTTGCTCAGCGATAATCTTAAGTCTGGTAATCTCCTTACCGCTCTCCTCCTGTCCGGATTTAATTTTGTCGACGGTAGTGAAGACAAACATCAAAATAGCAATTGAGGCCGTCAACAGAATTGTATTGATGTAATTTAGAAATGTGGAGCGTGATTCCGCTTCGCGCAGAGCATTCATATATTTAATTTTAAATAAGTTTATTGATGATTTCAGTTTTTTCTGGATCAATTGTGATCGACTTTGGCGCAGGTGTTAAAAAGTTTTTAATCAAATAAACGGCTGCTGTCCCAAGGCTGATTTTGATCACGCTATGCCAGTCAATTGCAAAATTACCAGTCGATAATAAGGGCTCCAGTATTGCATAAGCAGCACCACCACCTGCCATAATCGCTCCTCTAATAAGGTCCTGAAAATTGATAGAAAACAGATTTGAAAATTTCATTTGCTAATTTTAAGTTAAAAGAATGCGAAGAAGTCACCGCCTGAATTTGGAGACACGAAGGGATTAATAGATATACAAAATTTGTAATTTGCAGTTTGTGCTGCATTGTATGTGAATGTAGTAGAGACAGAACCTGAAGAAATTACCCTATTTGAATCCTCCACGCAAAAAACCCTACTTGTACTTGCCCAGAATTGGGCATTTTGTCTTGAAGTCATGCCTGCATTAACTGTTGCAGCAGTTATAAATACATAGTCAATCGCAATTAACCAACAATTACTATTTACAACTGTTAACGCTTGAGTAATTGTCGTAGTCCCGCTTTGGCTTGAATCGCTAATGAACGCATCTGGTTGTGTTGTTTGATTGGCACCTGTGTAACTAACTGATGCCCCTCTCCTTTTTGTAAACGTCCCAGTAAATGCAACT
>CAIVCR010000025.1 GCA_903904515.1 uncultured Bacteroidia bacterium | reverse complement strand
TGGCCAAAGCTATTTATGAATGTAACAGAGAAAGATATGACGGCTACCGACTCAAATTAAGGCAGTCGCCGGAAATAACAGGTAAAGCCCTTTTCAATGCGTTCATACTTGCTACCTCCGGTTAATGGTGAACCCACCCTTCACCGGAAAGTGAACCCATTTAACCGGAAAATCATTCTATCTGATTGCTTCAGGTAAACGGACCCACCTGTATCGATTGGCAGCGTTATCATTATTTATCCTTGACTTATTATTTTGAGAATGGCATAGAAGAATTATGAGTTGAGCATTATGAATTGTTGCCATGTGGCAACTGCGAAAAGTCCGTTGATGATGGTATGGTACTGAGTATATTGTTCTGCATCCGGTGTAATGTGAACCCACCCTTATCAATTGGCATCTTTGCCATTATTTATCCTGACTTATTATATTGAGGATGGCACTGAAGAAGTATGAGTTGAGCATATGAATTGCTGCAACTGAGAAAAATCCTTTAAACAATGCTATCATGCTGTATTTATTGAATATACTGTCATTTTTATTCTAAATATAGATTGATTGCCGGTATCAGTATCTGGTGCAAACTCAAACCCAACTTGCCAGCGGTTGTTTCTTGTCAAGGATTTTGTGATTCATTGCGGATTGATGCCAATCAATCCGTAGACGTGCCTGTAGCAAATTGATCTCCCGCTACCCTTCTATAAAAAGGCTTCTACCTGTCCTGCACGTATGGAAACTTCGTTCGCTTCCAATCCCTTTCTGGTCTCCGCATACATTAACCGTTCGTGAATATCAAATATCTACTTGGAAAGAAAAAATTGTATGTCTGTTCCCCCCTTTTCTAATACTGACATCAGAAAAAAGGTTCTTCCCATTCAACATTCCATGCATCTATGGTTATAGCCACAAAACTCGACCCATTTTCATCAGTACCGACCGCACGAACAACTATCCCAGCGGGATACCACACCCATGTCCACAACAAAGCAGTGGGTTGGAAGGCGAGTTTGGATTGATGAAACCAGGTTCTTATTACGCAGAGGGTTTATCTATGAATTCTTTGTAGTGCTAACCCCGTTTTTCCATGTGTCGTATCGCCGACATCGGGCTATGTGCTGGATAGGACATGCAACGATCAACCTGTAGCGCCACCCTTCCATCAAAAGATTCAGGTCAATCCAACACGACTGGAACGATCAACTCCGTTTACTTCCAATCACTTTCTGATCTCTACAAAACCTCGACCATTCTCAACATCAAACATCTACTTGGAAAGAAAAAAGGGAAAAACCTATCTCTGTTCCCCCTTTCTTATAATCTCACTTCGGCAAATAAATATTATTCCATTCATTAATCATGGCCATTTTGAAATAAAAACGCTGCCTCTGATCACAGATAATTCCGGATTATTTTTGTCATTTAATCAAAACATGCAACTTTGGGGTGGGTCCATCAAAATCAGGAAGGTGGGTTCACTTTTAACCGGAGGTGGCAACCAATAGTCCCAATGCAAATGCATGATACACCCTTTCCGGCTCATCTCCGGACGTATCATGATAACTCAGAACTGTCTGCACCATCTCTGCAAGGTATTGTTCAAAACC
>CAIVCR010000024.1 GCA_903904515.1 uncultured Bacteroidia bacterium | reverse complement strand
CGCCCTACTCGTATGGTTTTTCAGTCACACCCCGTTTTTTATGGTTTCCGGAATCCATGCTTAATTTGTGCTCATATAAAACAAAGTTATTTATAAATATTGAACTAATAAAATTTAATTTATTAGTTCAATCAATTTGCCAACCATCATTGATAAGCTCAGCCAGGGTGTTATATTGAATGATGATCTCTCTTTTTCCAGTGTCAGAATTTTTACCGGAATCAAAAGGGGATCCGCGGATTATAAAACGGTTATTTGTAATATCAGCAAAAGAGATATACGGCGTGATATCACTCAACTGACCGACACAATATTTGGGGTTTCTTTTTAATAAGGGGGCAAAAGAGGCACCGCGGTATATTTCTTCCAGTCGTTGAATTCGGGTGGCTCTGTACTGCTTTTTTGCTGATTTCTGGTCGAGTAATAGTTCCATGCTTAGGATATCTGAATTGGTTCCATTCCCGGAACTTTAATTAGTTCTGGCTGGTCTTCAGATCTTAAACTTATCGATTACGGTCTTTACTGCAAAGAAAAATTAGTAGTATTACAATTCTAGTATTTTTAAAACCGGCTGGAGGGTTCATTAAAACATCGAAAATAATCACTCAGGAACTTATCAAACAACAAGATAGCAACCTGCCACTGGAAGATTCTTAATTTCATGAAAGCATAGCCAATGCAAGATGACTTAACCCAATTATTCGGAATTCAATCAGTGCGGGTTCTGATAGGGTTCTCTTGAAATAAGCTTTAGACTCCGGGGAAATCAGCGTTTTGTTTCTACTGATGGATCCTGACAATCTCCTCGTTGATTTTTACATCGAGCATTCTTTTATCAGAAGGATTTTTTCGTGTCTTAATCAGTTCAATCCCGTTAGTAGCGAATTGCACCTTATTATTAATTGAATCGAAAATCTTCCTCCTCTGCTTGTAGATGGAATCCATCGATTTATTTTCAAATTCAATCGATCCCAGAAGGTCGACAATACTGTGGTAGTTAAAATTCGAAGATAGTTCATGTAATACCTTCTGCTCAACAGGGTCAAGATCAATGGCTGTATTTCTGTATTTAAGCGTACTTTGGGCTATATAAAAATCAATTTTGTGGCGCTCTATGAAATACCTTTTGTATTTTCGATATCCAAAGAATCCAATAATTAGAAGGACTAAAAGGACCAGACCTATATATACTTCCGGTAAGTCATTGGAATAGATTTTAAAATCAGCCTGCTTCCCGGAAAGAATCGATTTTATTGGTATAATTCTGATTTCCGGATACCAGGCCAATGTTGCATAAAGGATCTCATCATCCTCTTCATTGATCGCAGGCTGCTGCATCATCGAAAAGTTGAACATCGTTTCTTTGGGGAGAAAATAGGAGACAGATTGATTATTCGGGCAATCTAAAAAACTTAGAACTCTATTCCCCAAACTCCAAAACATGGCCTTATTTTTATAGATAAATGTGTTATATCCTGAATAAGCAGGCAGCTCATACCATGATTCGGAGTATTGTTTTAAGTTTCCCAATTTTTCCCACTTCCGTTCGGTCATATTTATTCTCCATACATCCGACAAAATAATATGCTCCAAAGGTTTTTTCGCCTTATATTTAGAGGTATAACCCCCGATCATGTAGAAATCATTCGAGCCTTGATCGTAGTAACCCAATTGGTATGATCTTGCAATTGGCAGGGGGTCATCCGATTTAATATCCCACATCTCCCATTCGCCTGATTTGGAATCAAAGTAGGTAAAAAATGGCTCAAAATTCCAGAAGCCATATCCCCCGTATGAGATGATGGTATCATTCATAAGAAATTTCACTGATCCATATTGAGTGCGGAAATTGGAGCATTTATCGAGCTTTTTTATTGAATCGTGAACCATCTCATAGACGTAACCGCCGCTTTGAAGCACGAGTAATAACCGCGTCTTAGTTGGCAGAACAACCAATTGCCTGAAGTCAACGTTGGAATCGAACTGATTTAGATCATACGATTTTTTTTGCCAGCCTGTTGATCCCTTGTTAAGGTAATAGAACGTATCTCTTTTGACAACCAGGTATCGTTTATTAAGTTGGTCATAAGCCAGTTTATAATGCAAATCTGTAGCACTTAGCCGCAGGTTATAGATGCTGCTACGATCAGATTCTGAACCTGTGGCATTACTATTATGGAATAGAAGTCCAATAATAAGGATAATGAAAGCGAGGATTTTCAGGCTCATGGCATAGGTTTTTAATTCTATTCAGCTTCACTTGGGTTGTTCGTAAAATTAACAAAATGTTTCCTGGTATTTGTACCTGTGAAGTTTTTCTTAGTTAAAACAATAAAATTGAGGCGCATAAATCAGACGGATTTGATTTTTTGAAAAGGTCGCGAAGATTATTGAAAAATTTTAATCTTAAGATAAGACACGTTTCACAAATAGCCAAAAACAGCAAACCCAATCTCTGAATATCAGACGATTGGGTTTATAACTGTAGCCTCACCGCGACTCGAACGCGAATCTAAAGTTTAGGAAACTTCCATTCTATCCCTTGAACTATGAGGCCGGAAATATTTAACAGCGCGAAAGTACTCTTTTTCTTAGTCTTGCCAAAACCTGTTTAAGTGCAGGTGGTTGATTAACGACGAACGGCTATTGGTACACTCTTCAGCTTCTTTGCCGCTTCAATAAGCACCTCATCCGGCTTGGCAAAACATATCCGAATAAGCTGATATTTAGCCTTTTCGTGCTGAAAAGCCGAGAATGGCACCGTTGCAACGCCGTACTCCAGGATAAGTCGTGTTGCGAAATCGATATCTAATTCATCTGAGATCTTACTATAATCCAGAATCTGGTAAAAAGTCGATTGTGTTGGAACAAGTTCAAATTTGCTCCCTTTTAGCTGAGAAATAAACAAATCGCGTTTCCCATGATAGGTTTCGCAGATCGTATCAAAATCGGGTCCGTCTTTTAAAAATTCAGCCAGTGCATACTGGGCCGGAGTATTTACACTAAAACCCTGAAATGTCTGAATCTTTCTGAATTCAGACATTAACCGTTCCGGGCCAAAGATATATCCGATTCCCCAACCGGTAATATTAAAAACCGGTCCGAAGCTGGAAACGATGAGGCATTTAGCCGCTAAATCAGGAACAGAGGCAAGACTTCGGAATTTCAACCCGTCAAAAACAATATTGTCAAAAACTTCGTTACTAAGAATTACCAATCGTGTTCCGTTGGTGAGTCTTTTTAACTGGTCGATATCTTCTTCACTAAATATTCTTCCGATCGGATTCTGCGGATTGTTAATAATGATCATTTTAGTCTTCGACGTAACCAATTTCTTAACCTCTTCCCAGTCGATCCGAAAATCGGGAAGTTTCAGATTAACAAAAATAGGCCGTCCTCCATTCAATTCAATAAACGGAGCATAGGACTCCTGAACAGGCTCAAAAATAATCACTTCATCACCCTCTTTTACGAAAGTACTGATGGCCGTAGTCATGGCTTGGGCCGGTCCGGCCGTGATTGTTATATCGGTATCCGGATTAAAATCGGTTTTATTTTGCCGGTTTACTAGTTCAATAATTTGCTCCCTAAGTTGTGTCACCCCTTCGCCTGGAGAATAATCATTATTCCCAAGTCTCATATTCTTACTTACCAGATCAATTAATTTATCCGGGCAAGCGAGATTAGACATAGGAATCGCCAAGTCGATCGCATTCTTTTCTTCGGCAATTTCGAGAATTGTCGTAATGGAATTTTTCTTGGGAGTTGGTATTTTTGATGAACTCATTTTATTGTAATCAATTGCTAGGTGCAAAAGTAGTAATATTTTTTATCGTACCGTCAAAATAGTTTATTCAGATTCTGTCTTTATTTAATAATTACCTTTTTTTGTTAAACTTCTGTCAATGAAGGATTAGTTTAAGTATTTCCAGTGACTTAACGTTAAGTTTATTCCCGAAATGAAGACCGTAATAATCGAGGATACAAGTAAGCAACAGATTTCGTAATTCCGAATTAACCATGAATCCGGAGGAACTCTGATAGTTCATCCCCAGCAACCTGGCAACCATTTCGCTTTCCAACTCCTTAAGAAACCAGGGGTGATCTGGAGGCATGATGACGAATTTCCCGGCAATCATATCAAAATACCGATTTGATGGCGAATGGTTGTTGGTCGGTTCAAATCCGAGGTAACGGGTGAGCTGAATTAAAAACAGGAGGTGGAAGTTGGCAATTCCATCATTCATCAGGTCGAGCATTCGAATCGAGCTGTAAAGAAATTCAAACAATTCGGGTCGCGACTCCTCTTCCCGAAGCACTTTATGCAGCAGCTCGGCAAGAAAAAGGGCCTGTGAGGATTTGGAGATTTCATAAGGAATTGAAACAAACGGGGAACTGTTTTTCACCTCCCTGACCCGTTGAAGCTCCCTCCCCTGTTTAAAATCAACCTCCATCTCCAACAACGAAAGCTGTCTTAAAAGATTGGCTTTTACCTGTGATCGCTTTCCATGGATTCCCTGCATGATGAAGGACATCCTCCCATGAACCTCGGTGTAAATGGTTGTGATCATCCCTGTCTCACCATATTTTAGACTGTGAAGAACTATTCCACGGGTTTTTTGTAACATCGCTTAATGAATGAACAATAATTTAATAACGCGTGTTTGGCTACCATCGCTATTGGAGCAAAAAATGAGGTAAACACCGGTATTAACCCGTTCACCGTTGCGGGTTTTGCCACTCCAGGTTGCGCGACCCCCATTTGATGTTGTTTTATAAACCAGATTCCCGGTTATATCGGTTATTTTCACGTTTGATTCAGCCTTTAACCCATCGATTGTAATCACCCCCTGATAAGTTTCCCTAACAGGATTAGGCCAGACATAGAGATGCTGAAACGAGTTCTCTCCTGAGGTGGCATCCCCTTTCCAGGAGATCAATCCATGATCGGTTGCGAAAAAAACTTCACCGTTTTGGTTATTCACTACAATGCTATTAATATGATCCGAAAAAAGCGGCGAATTGTCGGAATTAAAGTGATTAATCAATACGGATCCATCAGCAGAATAGAGGAAAACCCCTGAATTAGCTGTGCCGAACCATTTGCGATTCCCGCCATCTGTGGCAATGGATGTAATGCGAATATTCTCAAGCAGTGGATGAAATAATCCATCTCCGAGGTCCACCGACGGCTGTATGCCATAAAAATCGGTATTCCCAAAAAGTGACTCAGGATTTGAGTAGAGCACCACCCCATTTTCAGTCCCAATCCACAGGTAGCCGTTTTGATCTTCTGAAATAGCGTTGAGCTCGTTATACCCCTTAATAATAGTAGTTTCGCTGTTCGAAAACCGGCTTCTAACAGATGTTTTCCGGTAGAGGTCGTCATTGGTATTGTCAGTCGTGCTGCCGGTATGAAGCGCAAAAAGGTCCGAGTTATTTACAACAATCCATTTGGTATCTGTTTTGGTAATAATCAATTCACCGGCGGCGGCAAACTGATTGTCAATACCCGGGTAACTCAAGGCTTTCATTGTCCCATCGGGTTTTAAAACGTGAAGCTGGTGTTTGACAGACGGATTGGTTATCCATACATTGCCGGCACCATCAACAGCTAAACCACCGGTTTTACAGGTTCCATTGTAAGATTCGAGTGTCGAATTAGTTGAATTATAGATTTTTGTGTTTTTTTGTCCTTCAAATTCAAGCAACCCGTTTGCCATGGTTGATGCATAATAATGATCCTGATTTGCAGGTTGGGCCACGACCTCAGTAACATTCTTTAATCCGGTCAATTTAGGTTCGGTATATTCATTAAGTGAGAACCAGTGCTGATCCTGCAAATGATGAATTCCGGCAGGAATTGCTCCCTGTTCAGGGGCATCCACCGCTGTCGCGACATACAGATTAGCTCCTGACATTGTTAGCCTCCCCGCAAAATTATCGGCCGGAGAAGAGGGAACGGCCGAAGTAAAAGATTCATCTGCAGCTTTATGGATTAGACCGAAGACACGATCCCCAAAGAAAAGATCTCCTGAATTAACTGCCAGAACATCGGCCGGGTAGATTTTTGATGTCGGGGGAGCCAGGCTCCCATAATTTAAAATGGTAGTATGCACGCTACCCGCGTAGAGCTCGATCCGGTTATCACAGACAAGCGCCAGGGCCGATGGCAGCGCCACTATTTTTCGTATACCCGAAATTTCAGGATAAACCATTTGCCATTGCGACCCGTCAAACGAATAGCATTTTCCATCCGAATCGCAGGCATAAACGTTATTGTTATAGCTTACAATTGAATTGAATGGCTTATTCGAAACAGGAAAATTAGCCTGAAGTGTCCAGTTATGAAAGTCCTGCAGGTTGGCATTGCTCTTCTCAGCCTTGTAAATACCGTTATCAGTGGCTGCCCAGAAATATTGATTGTCTGCTGCAACTTCCTTTACTGCAATTGGGAGTGCTTCGGGGCCAATAAACCAGGTTTCAGAGACTTCCCACCTCTTTAAATTGATTTTAACGATGCCGAAATCACAGCTTAGAAATGCAAAATCACCATCGCAAAAGATATTATTAACCGTTCTTTTTGGAAGGGTTGTTTTGAACTTAATGTCGGGAAGGTTAAGAATTGTTGTACCAGTAAGCAGATCAAGGCTCCCGTTTTTGTACCCGATTAATAACCCACCCTTTGATGCAGACCACCTTATTGCTGAAATTCCCTGGTCAGATAAACCCTCCACGCGTGATGTGGTGGTGAAACTTTTATCCTGTAGGTTATACGAAAAGAGGCCATTTTCGTTCGCTGCATAAATCTTCTGGTCACTTTTCGCAAGGGCAATGACCTGGTAACAGGAAAGGTACGAATGCCAGTTATTCGCCGGAATTCCTAATGAATAGAAAATTCCGACTATGAGAAATAACCCTATTTTCAGATTGACATTCATAAAAAGAATCGGTATTTACATCTAAAATTCTGGCGATCAATTGGATTAAGTAATGAAAATAAAAAATTGTCGTATTTTAGATTCAAAAGGATTAACAAGATTGGGAAAACAAAAAATGCCACAAAGGCTCAAGGACTCAAAGTTACACAAATTACATTTCTTTATATTTCAACACTTTGAGAGCCTTAGTGACTTGGTGACTTGGTGGCATTTTTAATACTTTTATTTTTATTGTAACAAATTTACAATTATCAAATGCGACATTATCTTATTATCATTACTTAAGTCAAAACTGATTGTTGATAGGTTAGAATCAGTGGTCCGGACTTATTTTAAATGTTTTAAATAGCCCACCAGCTTTTCGACAGCCCTTCCGCGATGACTGATCCGGTTTTTATCCGCTGCAGCCATTTCGGCAAATGAGAGCTCATAACCGTCAGGCATAAAGATGGGATCGTAGCCGAATCCTGCCTCCCCGTGTTTTTCCGTAAGAATTTGCCCCTCCACGATACCTTCAAACTGCTTCTCCTGACCATCAATAACCAGCGAGATCACACATCTGAATTGCGCCTTTCGGTTTGTTTCCGAAGCCATTTTCTCCAGCACCTTATTCATGTTCGCCGTTGCACTTTTGTCGTCACCGGCATAACGGGCAGAATAGACTCCGGGCTCATTGGAAAGCGCTTCAATTTCAAGTCCCGTATCGTCGGCAAAGCAATTCAGCAGGTATTTATCCCAGATATAAAAAGATTTCTGCCCTGCATTGATCTCCAGAGTTGGTCCCGTTTCCGGGATATCTTCAGAACAACCAATATCATTCAGACTCAGCAATTCGAATTCTGAGTTGAGCAGCTCCTTTAGTTCCCTAAGCTTATGGTCGTTATTTGTTGCAAATACAAGTTTTCTCATCGTGATTAAAGTGATTTGGTACAAATTTAATCTAATTCAGATTTAATGATTGATGTGATTTATTTAAAACGGTATGTTTTCTCACAGAATGGTGTAACTTTTATTTCGGGTTTACGTATAACCAAATAAAAAGCCGCAGTGCGGCACAAAGGTATGTGGCAAAGGATAAAACTAGTTTTCAAAAGAATCTCAACGTTGGAATATGCTCCCCGCTATTCGCGGCTGGCCGGTGAAATAAGCAGCTTTGAGCCGCTGCTTCACAAGCGGATTATTGAAACAGATGGCAAGGAGGACCAGTGGGCCTTGCAATCGCTGGCACTGCTTGAACAGGCAAAGATCTACCTCAGGGAATTAAAAATCGATGAAGGGTGGAAAAGTTTTCATGCCGCAAAACGGTTGGAGATTTTTGGGATGAATAAGCATGAACGGCTTGCTTTAGCCAGATCGGTTTGCAAAGAGACAAACAAACTTAGCGATTGGAGAAGAGACGCTGTAATTACCCTGTTGTCTGGTAAAAAAGAGGAGGTTTCAGAAGCTCCGGATGCGGAAATCCTGGCTCATGCGATAGAATTAAAAGATGACTATTACAACAACCAATATTATACTAATCGTTTGGCACGGTCGCTTGCCAGCCTGTTATTTATATTGCTTTTTCTTGTTATCGGATCAATCGTGTTCTATTTTTCGGTTTACAGCGATTCCTGTTCCGGGGAGATTCCTACCTCTCTCAATATGACCGGATACCTGATTGGAGTGCTGCTGTTTGGCATTTTAGGGGCACTTACCAGCGCTATCCTGTTTACCCGCACCTTATCAAAATCGTCCCGAATAAACGAATTATCAACCAGCAGATTATTGGTAATCAGCAAAATATTTATCGGCGCCGGATTTTCAATCTTTATTTTCCTGATCCTTCGTTCATCAGTTGCACAACATATATCGCTTTTCAGCTTCTCCCTTTCAACTCCCATCGATTATTTTACCCTTGCCTTCGTTTCCGGCTTTACTGAACGACTTGCCCAGAGGTCAATAGATTTAATTATTGGTCAGGAAAAACAAGAAAAAACAAGATCTGCAGGTTCTGAATCAAATGGATGAATACCGGTTGTATGCAGGTCATAAGTGGCAGCGTGAATATTCAATCAAAAATTAGTATCTTGTGATTTCATTTGAAGAATCATTGAAGAACTATGGCAAAAAATATAGAGATCAGATGCGTCAATTCAAACCGCGACTGCGAATTTCCGCTTGGAATAACCTTAGCTGAGATTGCTCAGTCACTTTCGGTTGAAAACCCCAGGAAGATTTTGGGTGCCTATGTTAATCACCGGCCAAAACCGCTGGATTATGAGATAGTCAAACCTCGTATGATCGAGTTTATCGATTATTCGTGTCGCGACGGGCAGCGGATGTATCTGCGGACCCTCTCGTTTATCCTGTTTTCCGCGATCCGGAATATCTGGCCTGAGGTGAAACTTAAAATTGATCATGCAATATCAAAGGGTTACTATTGTGAGCTTGAACATCTTGACCGCACTTTTACCGAAGAAGATGCCTGGCTGATAAAAGAGGAGATGGGGACGATTATCCGGCAGAATATTCCCATTGAGCGGAAAATGGTCCCTACAGAAACCGCAATTGCCTTGCTTGAGGAAAACGGTCTTTCCCGAAAAGCTGAGCTTTATCGTGGTTATGGCCGGTTATACGCCCCGATCTTTCGGCTTGGGGACCATGTGAATTTCTTCTACGGACATATGCTCGTATCAACGGGATGTGTCCGGAGTTTTGGCATAGAGAAATATTACGACGGCTTCCTGCTTCGGTTTCCTGTTCTTGGTAATCTGGACGAATTGGAACCTGCAATCAAACAGGATAAGCTTTTTGGGATTTTCAGGGAGCATAAAAAATGGGCAGAGATTCTCGGCGTCGAGGATATCCCTCGCCTGAATTCTGCAAAAACAAACAACCGGCAGAGCGATCTGATTAAAATATCGGAGGCACTCCATGAGAAGAAGATCGCAGAAATTGCCACCGAAATTACTAAAAGAAGGGACCATGTGAACATCGTTCTGATTGCCGGCCCCTCAAGTTCAGGGAAAACAACTTTCAGCCGAAGACTAAGTATCCAGCTCGCTGTTAATGGATTGCATGCCATCGAAGTTTCGGTTGACAACTTCTTCGTTGACCGTGAGCATACTCCAAAGGATGAAACCGGGAATTTAGACTTTGAAGCATTGGAAGCCATTGACATCCCCTATTTAAACGATTTTCTCCTTCGCCTGATGGCAGGTGAGGAATTACCAATACCCAGGTTTGATTTCCAAACCGGGCAGCGGAAATTCAACGGGAAAACGATGAAGATGGAGAAAGATAATATATTGATTATTGAAGGGATTCACGGACTTAATCCTAACCTGACTCCAAAAATAGATTCAGAAAATACCTATCGTATCTTCGTCTCTGCCCTAACCCAGATTTCGATTGATGAGCACACCTATATTCCCACGACAGATAACCGCCTGCTTCGACGGATCATCCGCGACAGCAAATACCGTGGTTATGATGCCCTGACAACAATCCAGCGGTGGCCAAGTGTGCGCAGGGGTGAGGAAAAACATATCTTCCCTTACCAGGAAAATGCAGATATCATGTTTAATTCGGCACTCATTTATGAACTCGCAGTGATAAAAAAATATGCAAGTCCGTTGTTGAAGCAGGTGAAGGAAAACACCCCGGAATATTCCGAAGCGGTCCGTTTATTGATCTTCATCTCCTATTTTGATGCGATTCCGGAAGAGGAGATTCCCCCAACTTCAGTGCTTAGGGAATTTCTGGGAGGGAGTAGCTTTATTTATTGATTCGATCCCCGGGTTGAAACCCGGGGTTATTGTTGGGACGCCCTTCCAGGGTGAACTATCAATTACTTAATTACCCTATAATGTAAATTTTAAAAACAACAATATGCCAATCATCAGACTCCAACCCATTTTCGCATCGATTTGCCTCTTATTGCTGTCACTCCTTGCCCGGGAAGTGAATGGACAAAGCCTAAAAGATATTGAATCACAACGGGTTTCCTTACCCAACGGATGGAAACTTTCACCCGTAGGGAAGATGTTGCCTGTTGGCGATCTCCCGCTCAATATTGCAGTCTCTCACTCGGGCAAAATGTTGGCAGTGACCAACAATGGTCAGAGTGATCAGAATATCCATCTGATCGATTCCGAAAAAATGGAGGTACTCGATTCGGTTAAGCTTGCAAAAGGGTGGCTTGGGCTCACCTTCTCCAATGACGGGAAGTACCTGTATGCCTCAGGGGGGAATGATAACTGGGTTCTGAAATACCAGATCAGGGACAAAAAACTCGTGCCACAGGATACGCTTATCTTTGGCAAACCATGGCCGAATCTGATCTCCATTGCCGGGATTGCCGTAGATGATCAAAAGCAAATCCTCTATGCGGTGACCAAGGAGAATAACTCCCTCTATGTTTACGATCTTAAGGATAAGAAAATTAAGAGTCAGATTGCGTTGGGTGGCGAAGGGTATGCCTGCCTGTTGTCTGATAACCGCCAAACACTTTATATCAGCTGCTGGGGATGCGATAAAGTAATCGTGTTTGATACCCAAAAACAGGCAGTAACCGGATCGATTCCCGTAGGTGATAACCCAAATGATTTATGCACAACCCATGACGGGAAATATCTTTATGTAAGCAATGCCAACGATAATTCCGTATCGGTTATCTCGACGGAGAAAAATCGCGTGATCGAAATCCTCAATTCAGCCCTTTATCCCGGTGCCCCGTCGGGATCTACCGCCAACAGCCTGGCTTTGAGCGAGGATGAAAAAACATTGTACATTGCCAATGCCGACAATAATTGCCTGGCAGTTTTCAATGTATCCAATCCGGGTAGCAGCATAAGCAAAGGATTTATCCCAACAGGATGGTATCCAACCTGTGTCAGGGTTGTGAAAAATACCATCTTTGTCACCAATGGGAAGGGGCTGACTTCGAAGGCCAATCCCAATGGTCCCAATCCTACGAATAAACGGGAAGATGTTGTTTATCAAAAAGGGACCAAAAAGAGAGTTAAGGTGCAATATATCGGGGGATTGTTTACCGGCACTTTGCAGGCTGTCGACACTCCAGGTGACGAACAATTAGCTGTATATTCTCAGGCTGTATATAAAAATACCCCCTATACAAAGGATAAGGAGATGGTCACAAACGGTGAAATAGGAAACCCCATCCCTTCGCGGGTTGGTGATCTGTCTCCGATAAAATATGTTTTTTATGTGATCAAGGAGAACAGGACCTACGACCAGGTGTTGGGTGATCTTCCTCAGGGAAACGGAGATTCTTCTCTGGTTCTTTTTGGTAAAAAGGCAACCCCCAATCTTCATGCGCTGGCCAGCCAGTTTGTTTTGCTCGACAATTTTTATGTCGACGGAGAGGTTAGTGCCGACGGTCATAACTGGACGATGGGGGCCTACGCGACAGATTACCTTGAGAAAAACTGGCCCACAAACTATGGCGGAAGAGGAGGTAACTATCCGGGGGAAGCTGAAATTGCAACTTCAAACAATAAAAACGGATTTTTATGGGATTTCTGTAAACACTATGGGGTGACTTACAGAACCTATGGTGAATTTATTTCAGATTCCGATACCCCAAATCTCCCCTCCTTAAAAGATCATTTCTGTCATAACTATTCAGGTTTTGATTTGCATGTGAGGGATACGGTCCGGTTTCATATGTGGAAACACGATTTTGACTCGTTGCTTGTATCGGGTAATGTCCCAAGGTTAAACACGATTCGTTTTGGAAATGACCATACAGAAGGGATGAGTGTTGGCCGCCCTACACCGTTGGCACACGCAGCCGATAATGACCTGGCAGTGGGGCTTTTCATCGAATACCTGAGTCACTCTCCGATCTGGAACGAAAGTGTTATCATTATCGTCGAAGATGATGCCCAGAATGGTCCGGATCATGTCGATGCCCACCGCTCAACGACCTATGTTGCCGGAGGGTTTGTGAAAAAAGGGTTTGTTGATCACACCATGTATTCCACCTCCTCGGCAGTTCGAACAATCGAACTGATTTTGGGATTACCCCCGATGAGTCAGTATGATGCTGCTGCAGAACCAATGTGGAGGTGTTTTAATTCAACCGCCAACCACCCGCCGTTTAAAGCAACCGCTAACCTGGTCGATCTGAATCTGAAAAATAGTGCGGTCAATAAATTATCCAACCTAAGCGAACTATTCGATTTCAATAAGGAAGACCGGGTTCCGGATGAACAGTTTAATATGATCCTGTGGGCAGCAGTTCATGGATTGGATTCCCCTTGTCCCGCACCTGTTCATGCAGCATTCTTCACGGCTGAGAAAGGTGATGACAAAGATTGACAATGCTATAATTGCTTGACAATTAAACGAATAATCAGAAAAAAATAATGTACTATGTAATTGGATAAATTAAATGTCATGTTTTACCTGGGGATTCATTCGAAGTTACCTCTGTCGCCGCGATGCGGCTTTAGGGTCCAATTGATTTCTTACATTACCATACGTGCGCCGTTACACGGCTTATTTAAGGCAAAGAGTCTATTTTAACCAACACATGCACAAAGAATAAAAGGCTAATATTAAAAAATTTAAAATATTCAAATTTGAAGCTATGAGACAATTGACCGTTCTGCTTTGTCTTCTTTTAATGGGTGTCGGAGTCTATTCCCAGTCGAAGCTAACCGATTCATTGAGTGCTCCAGACAGGCACCACCCTCATCCCGACAGCCTAAAACAAAAGGGAGCGGTGGTTGCACCAATGCATAAAAAAATGATCATGTCATTGGACACCCTTACGATGAGTGATTACACGCTTAGTATTGAACGGGTTAATGACAATCTGAATACAATCGGCGATAGTGCCAGGCTCAGTTTTGAGGTGGTAAAAATTGGCCGGATAATTGACCACATGACTGAAGATGTGAAGTTGATACGTCAAAACATGAGGGGGAGAAGTACAGTTTTCAATATTAAGAATCAATATCTATATCAGAGCTTTACGAAAAAACTGGATGACCAGACGGATGAGATCACGGCCCAGCTCAACGATATGTACCTTCGGGTTTACCATGCCAAACAACACCTCAATGTGGTATTGTCCGATTCAATTTTCCGGAAACTCTATGCCGATAAGGTGCTCCGGACAACGTTCGACAGGAAGCTGATCCGGCTGGAATGGAAATGGAACCGCACCGATAGTTTGACCAAAGCCAATGTTGATACACTGAATGTCTTAAAAGTCAGGATATCAGACAACGGACTTGCATTGTCAAATATGCTGAATATGATTGATAACAGGTTGGATAAGGTAGGTCCTAAACTCTTCGGACAAGAGGTAAACCCGATCTGGGGGACAGAAAAAGCTGCAACTCCGGTTCAGCCATCTTCACAAAAGACACAAAGTATATTTGGCAATGAACAGAGGGCGATAGGATTTTATTTCAGACAGACATCCGGAGAACGGACCTTTCTCTTAATTCTGGGGATCCTCCTTTTTACCTGGCTTTATTTCAAACGAAAACTGGTTAAATTGGTCAGGGAACAAAAAGAGACATTCAGTTATCTGAATCTTCAATACCTGAATAACTATCCGATTCTCTCGCTGCTGGTTTTATTGCTATGCCTGATGCCATTCTTTGATGCCTATGCTCCCACCGCCTATATCTCCATTGGGCATATCCTGCTGCTGCTGGCAGCCACTTTCATGTTTATAAAATCAGGGAACCGCCCGTTCCTCGTCAGCTGGCTATTCCTGGTATTATTGTTTGCCGCCGACATCCTTACCTATTTCATGATAGAACCCTCATTCATTGAAAGGTTCTGGCTGCTCACCCTACATGCCGGGATAATTGTTTTCTCAGTTCGCTTTCGCAGGACGTTACTCGAAAAAATGCCCTATTTCAGTTTTATAAAATCAAGTACGATTGTGGGAATCATTCTTGCTTGTCTGGGGATTCTGTTTAATCTCTTTGGACGGTTTTCACTCTCCGGAATAGTCGGAATTGCCGCCATTTTCGCAGTTACACAAGCCGTGGCACTGACCATCTTTATCGAGGTTATTATTGAAATCATTTTGCTTCAACTGCAAGGCAGCCGACTGAACAAGGGGATTGAAAAGCCTTTCGATAGCAGTATTGTGGTTGACAAGATCAAGATGCCACTAATATTTGCCGCTGTAATTATCTGGTTGATCATGCTCACCTCAAACCTGAACATCTATCATAACATCTATAATTACATTACAGATGCGCTAACCGAGACAAGGACCCTCGGAAGCATCTCCTTTCAGCTGATTAGCATAATAATGTTCTTTCTGATCATCTGGATCGCACATATCGTGCAACGGCTGCTCAGCTTTTTATTCGGTGAGATGGGTAATGAGATGGAGGATATGACCAAAGAGACGAAAGGGCAACATTCGCGCCTGCTGATCACCCGTCTTTTGGTGCTGATTGCCGGTTATATGCTGGCAATAGCTGCCTCGGGGTTACCGATCGACAAATTAACCTTCCTGCTCGGCGCTTTGGGAGTAGGTATCGGTATGGGCTTACAAAACATCGTGAACAATATCGTTTCGGGGATCATCCTGATTTTTGATGGTTCGCTTCAGATTGGCGATGAGATAGAGGTGGGCGGACAATCCGGCAAAGTCAAGGAGATTGGATTGCGAGCCAGCACGCTCAACACCCCTGATGGGGCAGAAGTAATTATTCCAAACGGAAATATCCTCTCCCAAAACATCATTAACTGGACCTACAGCAGCAATGAAAAAAGGGTTATCCTCACCTTTTCCCTTGCGGGGAAAGAGCTGGACGCCAATCTGATTAATGAAATTATTAACACGACAATACTCACTATTCCCAATGTTATTTCCCATCGGAAACCGGTAATTTTATATACTAAAGTCACACCGGAGAGTTGTTCACTCACCATCCGGTTCTGGAGTATCATCAGCAAGACCGATCAGGTAAAAAGTGAAGCGATGCTCAGGCTCAGCGCTGCTTTTTCAGCACATAAAATTGGATTTGAGTAACTTATGCAATGGGAACAATAAATGTCGTAATTCAGACGTGGTGAATTTGCAGTCTTGGATTCCCGGTATGACAATATAAACGTGCTTTATTTCACCACGGATTACTCAGATTGCCACAGATTAAACCCCATTTTTATAAATCTGTGTAATCTGTGGTAAAATATTTTGTTGCCGATTCTATAAAAAAGACCTTTTTATTCCTATTCCTTATTTTCGGTATGTCAATGTAACATTTAAATGAAACAAGCGTCTTTATCTAAAATCAAAATCTGATCACATGAAGAAGTCTATATTCGTTTTACTATTCTTAGGTGCCTCATGGGCAATAGCGCTGCAGGGGCAAGACACCGTCCGGGTAGATGTCCTGGGAAAAAACATGGTTACGGTGGTTGATGGCAAGGGGCATACTACCGATGTAACGGTTGGTAACAATGCAATTAATGTCAGGGATGGGAAAGACGATTCGGTGAAAATCAGGATTGGGCGCAGGGCCATGATCATCACCGATGCAAAGCACAACTCGGTCATCCGTTTTAAACGTCTCGATAACCGTGAATATGCATCATGGACCGGTCATCCTGCAAAATTCAGAGGGCACTGGGCCGGATTTGAGATGGGGATTAACTCCTTTGCCAATGTCGACTATAAAGGATTTACCCCTAATTTCATGGATCTGAACCATAATAAATCGTGTGAAGTTGGGATTAACTTCCTGCAGTATGATTTCGGACTACAGCATAATCTGACCGATATTGGAGTGGTTACCGGTTTGGGGTTAACCCTGAATGATTATCGTCTTTCGAATTCCTACACCCTTGAAAACCACGATGGATTAGTTTACCCCATTGATCTGGATCCTGACGGACTATCAAAATCAAAACTCTCAACTGCCTACCTGTCGTTACCGGTAATGGTGGAATTTCAGGTTCCTTCAGCAGGACATGATAAAGGATTCTATGTCTCTGCGGGTGTCATTGGCGGATTAAAATTAGGATCGCATACCAAAGTGAAATACCCCGGTGATAAATCGAAGAATCACGATGATTTCAATATCAATCCTTTCCGCTTTGGCACAACTGCGCGCATCGGCTACCGGGGAATTAACCTCTACGGGACGTATTACTTTTCCCAATTTTTCAGGGACAACCGCGGACCCGATATGAATCCGTTTACGATCGGAATCTGCCTGATGAACTGGTGATGCTGAGTTTTTTTGTTTAGTTAAAACCTGATCTGGAATAAAAAGAAAGAGACTATATCAAAAGATTTTTTAAACCACAAAGTGCACAAAGAATTAACAAGGTTCACAATATTAAAACAATAAATATTAAGACTTTGTGCACGTTGTGATCCGCCGGCTGGCGGATTGTGTACCTTGTGGTTAATTTATTTTTACTGTTGAGACAACTTCCATTTAGCCACCAAATAAAAGGCCGTATCAAATCTCTTTGGTACGGCCTTTCGTATGATTTAGTTTCCCCTATGGTTGGGTAACGACAAATTTCAAGGTCATTCTTTTCCCATTCCAGGTTAACACACAAGGATACATCCCCGTCGGAAGCGATTTCTCAAAGAGGGCTGTTTGCGGAATGCCTGCTTCAAGATCTCCCTCATAAATCCGCTCAATTAACTGACCGTTCATTGAGAAAATATCAAGTTTCACTTTTGCATTTTCACCGATTCGGAACTCAAAGATTGCCGGGCCTGATGAAGGATTCGGATAGACCTTAAACTCCCTGGTCAGATTCAGTTCTACCGGATTTACAGGTGGACTAACGACGACAAGTGTATCTGATTTGGAGCCATTGTTATTAAGCATGACGGCAATGGTCCGTGCCTGACTTGTTCCGCAACCATTGGATGCCGTAACACTAAGTATTCCTGAAGTTGCCGTTAATGAGAAGCTCACTTTTACTGAATTTGTAGTCCCTATAATAGTTGCACCTCTCCCTGAATAACTCCAGGCATAGGTTACTCCATCCACTGGCGGAACGGTATAGACGACATTTGTCCTGCCCCTTCTGACATCTGAAGAGTAGACAGTAAAGTAATCCGGTTGTGCCGCCAAAGGATTAACCGTTACCAGAGCGCTGGCCCGGTTTGTACAGCCATTCCCGTTAGAAACAGTATAATATATAGTCGTTGTTCCGGCCTTTATCCCTTTTACAATTCCGGTAGCCGAGACCGTTGCGATTGCTGTTGACTGGCTACTCCAAACACCTCCTGCAGTACCATTTCTGAGGGTTGTTGTGTTTCCCACACAAACCTCTTTGACTCCGCTAATAGCCTGTGGAGCGTTCGGCAGCGCATTTACCGTAAAGGATTTTGTCACCACTGTTGAACAGCCACCTGATGTCACCGTGTATTTAGCGGCAACAACGCCTGCAGTTATCCCGGCGGCAACACCTCCGCTTGTAATGCTTGCGCTTCCCGTCCCTGAGGTCGTTGACCAGGTTCCTCCTATGGTTGCATCGGTAAACGGAGGAGTCGTAGAATTTACACATACCGAAGGCGCTCCGCCTCCAATTAATGCAACAACCGGTAATGCATTAACCGTCGTGGCAGTGGATGAGGTTGGACTATTTGCACTACATGCACCGGCGTTGTAATTGATCGTTACAGTTTTACTTCCAGGGGTAAGCCATTCCAATGTGATGGTGTTGCTTGCTGAACCTGCTGATCCGGAAATAATCCTGTAATCGACATTCAGTGTCCCCGGGATCCCCCACACATAGGACGACTTGCCCGACTGGGTGGTATAGGTCACATCAGTACCTGCACAGGTACTTGCACCCGGCTGAGCCGTAAAGGTTGGTGCTGGGATTTGATTCACTGTAACCGTTGCACTTCCATTCATGGTTTTCTGGCACGTTGTGTTGTTATCGGCAGCAACAACAGTGTAAGTTCCGGCAGCTGTCTGAAGACCAAAGCTGATTGAATTTCCTGTACCTGCAACAGGTGATCCTATGTTATTGCCACCCATCCTGAGCTGATAGCTGATTCCCGTATTCGAGTCACTAAGTCCGGCTAAAACCCCGGTTCCCCCTGTGCAGTATGAGCCTCCACCGGTAACGTCATATACTTTTGGCAATGGATTAATTGTAACCACTGCACTTCCCGACATG
>CAIVCR010000023.1 GCA_903904515.1 uncultured Bacteroidia bacterium | reverse complement strand
GAGATATTATCGTTTGTTCCATTACTGACAAAAACATACCGGTCAGTTACGGCCATTGAGTTGGGACTTGAGCCACCCACTGCAGGAATCCCTTCGATCATTTGACCTACAAGCTCTCCGGTTTTTATTTTGGATCCGACTTCCGGATTGGAGCGATTCTTCAGCGAATAGGACCAAACCGAAAAAGATTCGGGGGCATTAGGGTCACCTAAACCGGGAATATCCATCGAATTGATCCTTGTCCCATTTTTCATCTCTTCGGATCCAAACGCAAAAGCAGGAAACGGGAGCGCCTTTTTATAATCACTCCGGGCTTCAATATTGCCTATCTTGCTATATTCGAACATCCCCACATTGGTGACATAGATTTTCTCTCCATCTGAAGAGAGAGCCACGCCAAAGGGGTATCTGCCTGTTTGGGCCTCTCCAACCACCTTTTTGGTCCTGGTATCGATAACCAGCAAGCGGAAATTCATCTGGTCGACAGCATATAAATAGCGTCCATCATGGTCAAGCTTCATATCCCCGATATATCCGTCCGGACTCTTTTGTCCTGTTTCGGAGATGGAACAGTCCACTGAATCAAGTTTGGCTCCCGACCCGATGGAAAAAAGGTAGATTTTATTTTCCTGCCCACCCGAAACATACACAATCTTATTATCCGGGGATATAGCCACCCCCATGAAAACTGAGGCCAGAACTCCCCGGTCGTTTGAGGCACCCGGAGGAACCTGCATAACCGTTGGATGGCCCGATTTTAGATTTTTGATAATAGAGATAGAAAGTGGGCAAGTGCCTGAATTGGCTGTAACTGCTACTGTTCCGTCCTGGCTCAGGGTCAATCCGTAAGGATGCGGTGCGACCTCAACCGACTTTCCGTATGGCGTTATGAACCTCCCATTGGGAATGACAGTTTTGCCGTTTTTGTTTATTTGAGTGTACTGACTTCCTGACGGAGAAGAGACAATGGTTAATTTGGGTGATTCACCCTGCCCATTAGAGTAACTCGCCATCAAAGTCAAAAGGAGAGAAAAAATAGTTTTCATCCGTATATATTTAATTTATCTTGTTAATAATGAGTTTTTTGATACGAATGGAACCCTCATTGATTTAAAAATCTTTTTTTGCGAGCTTTGGCAGATGAGGGTTTCAGGTGCATGATCGTAATCTTAAGTTTATGCAAGTATAAAATGTCGCATTTTGATAATTGAAAATTTGTTACAATAAAAATTAAAAGTATTAAAATAGCCAAAAAGTCGCCAAGACACTAAGGCTCTCAAAGGGTTGAAATAGAAAGGAATACACTTAGTGTAACTTTGAGTCTTCGAGCCTTAGTGGCATTTTTTGTATTCCCAATCCTCGCAATCCTCTTGAGCCTATAATACGTCATTTAATTATTCTCATTACATATAAGGAGGAATAAAGATAGGATTCTTACCGGAAAGTGAATTATGGAATTGATAAAACATCGAAATCATCGCGCAGAAAGAAACGGGTACCTGACTCGCTAATCTCCATTCCCACCACACCAATTACGATCAGCTTTACAAGTGTTTTTTCGCCCTTCCAGCGGGGTAATTTTGCTTTGCGTATAAATTGATTTAGTGAAAGCTGCTGTTCTGATTCAAGCAAAGAGAGCAGTCGTTTTTCCTCCTCCGTAAAGCTGATAAAAACACCCTGGGGATTCTTTTGCTGCTCCCATACTTTAAGCAAGATTCCCGGTGCCACGATATTCTGGTCATCTTTGCGGATATATACCAGCCATTTCCCCTGATCGTTTTGGGCAAAATGTGGAATCTCAACACTTTTGGGGATCACAATTTCAAGAACTGTCTTCCCTTCGATGTGCCACTGGTGGGTGTGAAAATCGAGCGGAGGTTTGCTGTAGAGCTTTGCCGCTGCCTCTGCCATGTAATATTCTTCGTCCGATTTGACCCCGGCTACGGAACCGTTATCTCTTACGCCAAGTAACAGCCGGCCACCGTCGGCATTGGAAAATGCGACCATCGACCGCGCAATTTTGCGCGAATCGTTTATGCAATATTTAAAATCCTGCCGCTGGTGTTCCCCTTCGGCAATCATCTTGAATAATTTCAGGCTCATTGCATAAATAACTTGATTGGGTCCCTATTTGTTCATATTGAGGGCGGCTTGCAACTGGCAGCAAGCAACATGCCTCTAACCCATTTGTTTATTGCTAGTGAAATGTAATGTGCTCTATTTCTGATTATTAAACTTAAGATCAACTTTATTGGAATTCTGAAATAATTACAGTTCAAACTTAGGTAATTATTTAAATTGAAAGTGAGCCAGCCGCCAGTCGCCAGTCGCCAGCTGCCAGTCGCCAGTTGCCAGCCGCCAGTCGCCAGCTGCCAGTCGCCAGCCGCCAGTTGCCAGCCGCCAGTTGCCAGCCGCTAATAAATCACCTTCATCACGCATTTCGCACAGTCGAAATCGAGCCTTAATTCATTTTTGCCGTCATTGAGGAAATAGGGTTCGCTGAAATTCTCAGGCGGAGTGCCTCCAAATTTACGGCAAAACCCGAGCTGGAATTTCAGACAATGTTTCATGGTCATAACCGTTTTGCCATGATGTTCCGCAAGTTTTTCAAAGGCTATCTCTGGATTTTCAACGCCATGACGTTTGTAAAACTTCATAGCCAGCCGGTTACTGATATTTCCTTCGTAACCAATTTCCTTACTGGGATAAGGATAATTATTCGGCTCATTGTTAACTTTTTCGGGTGATCTCTTCATCCGTACTTCTGTAATCCGGTCAAGCAAATCGCGTCGCATTGAATTCAGGACCGAGGCCTGGAAAAAATAGTTCTCTGCACCATTTGTTCGGACTTCAGTGACCAGATAAACCGTATCTCCGGTTTTTGACAATTGTTGGGTGATCGTCTCTTTCGATTTGGCAATATCCCGTGCAGGATTTTTAGATTGCTCGCTAATTAACGCTGCCTGGATACCGGTTTCGTCAGTTGCTTTAAGCTCAAATCCATTTTCCAGCTCCCCGATTTCAATTTTTAGCCCGATTTTCCTTACCGTAAGATCGGCCTTCAGTTGCTGCTGAAAAAGGTGATCGTAATTCCTGTATACCATTGCTCCCTGAAAGATCCCATTCATCTTATCGGGAAAGATTCTATTATTTTCAGCCGTATTGACCTTGATTCCTATGCTTTCACCCTGCCTGGAAATGAATACCAATCCATCGTTATTGGCAATTTGCATATTGGTTTCAATCTCAAAATGGTTTTGAGTCACCTTCGTTACTTTACCTGCAGATTCACCCAGAAATTTTGGGGAAGTGAAAGAGGTGATCTCCTTTGATCTTCCATTTAAGAAATAATCGGTTGCACCACGGTTAAATGACTTCGCCGGATTGGCTTCAAAACTGAGGGCGATTTTTCCCGCAGAAGCAGCTTTGAATTCAGGCTGATCTTCCAGAAAGGCATCTATTTTCTGTCGGTAAAAGGCGGTGATGTTTTTTACATAATCGACATCTTTTAACCGACCCTCAATTTTCAACGATTGCACTCCGGCTTCGACCAACTCCTTAATTGAGTGCGAATGATTGAGATCTTTAAGTGATAACAGATGCTGATTGGATGTAATGATTTGTTTTTCTGAATCATACAGTGTATAAAGTTTCCGGCATGGTTGTGCACAGGCTCCCCGGTTGGCACTTCTCCCACCTATGGCATGACTCAGGTAACACCGTCCGCTAAAACTTACGCAAAGTGCGCCGTGTATAAAAGCTTCCAGTTCGATTGTCGTTTGGCTGCGGATATCGCGAATCTGTTCAAGACTCAGTTCGCGTGCAAGAACGGCGCGTTTGAAATGAACTGCCTTGAGGAATTTCAATTGTTCTGGCAGATAGTTGTGAAGCTGAGTGCTGGCGTGCAGAGCTAGCGGGGGCAAATCCATCTCAAGGATTCCAAGGTCCTGGATTATTAACGCATCGATACCCAGCTCATACAAATTTCTGATCTGGCGGCTGGCCTCATTCAATTCGTTGTCGTAGAGAATGGTATTTAATGCCACATAAACTTTCGCGCCAAAGATCTGAGCTTTGGCTACCAGTTTTCCGATATCCTGCAACGAATTTCCGGCATCCTCCCGGGCCCCAAATTTAGGTCCCCCGATGTACACAGCATCAGCACCATGATCAATTGCAGCGTAACCACAGATCAGGTTTTTTGCCGGAGCCAGTAATTCTATCGTTTTTGCAGACGCCATTTCGATAACCCTTACGCTTATAATTTATAACTTATCATTTTTCATTTCTTCCAGCGCTTCCCAGTATTCGAGGGCTCTTCGTGTGTGGGGGATTACAATTGTTCCGCCCACAAGATTAGCTACGGAGAAGATCTCGAATAACTCTTCGGTATTCAAACCGAGCTCATGACACTTTTCGAGGTGATATTTTACGCAGTCGTCGCACCGAAGTACCATCGAACTGACGAGGCCGAGCATCTCCTTTGTCCTCGAGTTCAGTGCCCCATCCATATACGTGTTGGTATCTATATTATAAATCCGTTTCATCACTTTATTGTCAGAGGACAAAATTTTTGCATTCATCTTCTCCCGGTATGCACGAAAATCGCTTATTAAATCGCCCATTTAAACTTATTTTTAATTGAATTATCAGATCTGATTCCTTTTAATAATTGGGCAAAGTTATCACCATTTAGGCATTAAAAGGAATAATAGTGGAATTAAAATATCTCCCATTGCATTATCATTCTGAATTAGAAGTTAAGGTATAATCCATTATAACAAACAAATGCAAAAGTTAATAATCAATTAATACACCATGAGTGACATTTATTTCAGGCCGTTTGAAATTGCTTATATTTGCAAAACAAAAAACACAGGAATATGAGATATGCGATCATCCTGCTTTTAGTTTTGGCTGCAGTTAGTGGGTTTTCTGTTAACCCCCAAATCGTAGCGCCGATGAAACAGCTGAATGACGCCGATTCATTGATGATCTGGGAAAAGTTGAATATTCAGTGTGACCCTAAAATTAATGACCTTCTCCGTCAGCAAACAGAGCAAAACACGAAGAGTGGTACCATAAGTGGATACAGACTTCAGATATATTTTGGATCTGGAGAAAATTCACACAATCAGGCAATCCGGATCAAAACTGAATTTCTCTCCTCCAATCCCGACGTTAAAGCCTATTTACTCTTTAAGTCACCCGATTTCATTGTAAAGGTGGGAAATTTCAGGACAAAAAGTGAAGCGCTGAAAATGCAGAAATCGCTATTATATAAATTTCCAAATGCTTTTATAGTTGCCGATGATATTGCCTTACCGGAATTATTAAATTTAACGACAACCAATTAATCAGGATTATCCAGGATGAGCGAACAAATAAAACATGAGTGTGGAATTGCCCTGATAAGATTACTTAAACCGCTGGAATATTACCGCTTAAAATATGGCACCTGGCAATATGGGGTAAATAAGCTCTATCTTTTGATGGAGAAGCAGCACAATCGCGGTCAGGATGGCGCGGGTGTTGTTGGAGTTAAACTCAATGTGACACCTGGTCAGGAGTATATTTTCCGTCACCGTTCTGTAGATCCTAATCCGATAAAAGATGTTTTTGGGAAAGTCTACAAAGAGTTTAATCATGCTGCAACCAATTATCCGAAAACCTTTCACGATCCGGTATGGGCAAAACAGAACCTCCCCTTTGCCGGAGAAGTATACCTGGGACACCTGAGATACGGAACCTTTGGTCGCAACAGTGTAGAGTATACTCACCCGGTAATGCGGCAAAATAACTGGCGTTCAAGAAGTCTTGTGCTTGCCGGAAATTTCAATCTCACCAATGTTGACGAGCTGTTCGACCTGCTCGTCGGACTCGGTCAGCACCCAAAAGGGTTTACCGATACGGTGACAATTCTTGAAAAGATAGGCCATTTTATTGATGAAGAGAACGAGCTGCTGTTCAGACAACATAAAAATGAAGGGTTTAAGAATAAAGATATCTCGGGGCTGATAGAGGAAAAACTCGATATCCGCAAAATCCTGGAGAGGGCAAGCCGCGACTGGGATGGCGGTTATACCATCGGGGGTATTCTGGGACACGGTGATGCCTTCGTCGTTCGTGATCCGTGGGGTATCCGCCCGGCATTTTATTATGCTGATGATGAAATTGTTGTTGTAGCTTCTGAACGGCCTGTTATTCAGACCGTCATGAATGTTGGTTGGAACCAGGTCAGTGAAATAGAACCAGGGAATGCCCTGATTATTAAAACTGACGGATCAGTCAGGCATGAGCTCGTTCGGATTCCTCAAACCCGCAAATCATGCTCTTTTGAACGGATCTATTTTTCAAGAGGTTCTGACCGGGATATTTACCTTGAACGGAAGAAACTTGGCTTTCTCCTGGCTCCTGTAATTCTTGATAAAGTAAATCACAACTTAAAAAATACGGTATTCTCCTATATCCCCAATACTGCAGAGACCGCATTCCTTGGAATGATGGAGGGTATAAGGGCAGAGCTAATCACCTGGAAGAAAGAGCGGATCAGGGAGCTGGGAGCTTCGATAACCGACTCAGATATTGAAGAGATCGTTTCACTCCAGCCCCGGATGGAAAAAATTGCCATCAAGGATGTGAAAATGCGGACCTTTATTGCAGATGACTCCAGCCGGGACGATCTTGTGGGACATGTTTACGACGTTACTTACGGCATTGTTGAAAACCATGAAGATACTTTGGTTGTCCTTGATGACTCCATTGTGCGCGGAACAACACTGAAGCAAAGTATACTCAAGATTCTGGACCGCTTGAAGCCCAAAAAGATCATTATCATCTCATCGGCTCCTCAAATACGCTATCCTGACTGTTATGGGATTGATATGGCTATTCTTGCAAAATTTGTCGCATTTGAAGCTGCAATTGCACTGCTTAAAGACACCGGTCAGTCAAATATCATTGACGCCGTTTACAAGAAATGTAAACAACAACAACATCTGCCTAAGGAAGAGATGGTTAATTTTGTTACAGAGATCTACAAGCCGTTCACCGATGAACAGATTTCAGTAAAAATTGCTGAATTACTAAAGCCTGCAGATTGTGTTGCTGAAGTTGAGATTGTTTACCAGACTGTTGATAATCTCCATATTGCCTGCCCTAATGATTTGGGAGACTGGTATTTCACCGGCGACTATCCCACTCCTGGAGGGAATAAAGTTGTAAATACATCCTTTATCAATTTTATCGAAGGGATTAAAGGGAGAGCCTATTAAGGAAATTCAAAGAGTGAAAGTTAAAATGCAAAATTCAAAGTGAAAACAACTTTTGCATTTTGACCTTTACATTTTAGATTTTGAATTTCTTCACCTCCCCCGCTTTCTCCCCTTGTTTTTTGTTTCGCGGAGTTGAGTGCTTTTCACATTAAAGTTGAACGAACTTTTTGATTGGCGTGACTTTTTCTCATGAAACGCCCCTTTAAATTCAGGGTCAGCCAGACGCTTCTGACGATCGATCTCACGATCAATAACCTGTTTTTCAGGCTTGCTTAGCGGGATAACATCAATAGAATCAGGCATTTGTAATTCTTCAATCTTCATTCGGATTAACTGCTCAATTTTATCGAGGTGATAATCCTCTTCCGGACCGATAAAGGAGATTGCAACACCATCTAAATTAGCCCTGGCAGTCCGCCCGATCCGGTGAATATAATCCTCATACCTTGGTGGAAGATCAAAATTGATCACATGAGAGATTTTACTCACATCGATTCCCCTGGCAGAGACATCGGTTGAAACCAGTACCCTTACACTTCCCGATTTAAAGGCTTCAATGGCATTTATCCTTGAGCTCTGTGCTTTATTGGAATGAAGAATTCTCACTTCACCCTCAGTTTTTTTCTTGATCACTTTATAGACATCTTCAGCATTCTCCTTCGTGCGGCAGAAGATGATCACCCGTTTAAACTCCTCCTCGTCATTTAACAGGTAATTTATGAAGTTAAGTTTTGTCCTAAAATTGGGGATCCGGTAGTAATATTGTTTTACTTTATCAACAGGTGTAGCCGAAGGGGCTACTTCAACCCGTTCGGGGAAAGCGAGGAACTCATGACTCATCATCTCGATGCTTTCAGAGAAGGTGGCCGAAAAGAGGAGGTTTTGTCTCCTGGGAGGAATAACCTCGAATAGTTTGTTCAGCTGAGGCATAAAACCCATATCAAGCATACGATCAGCTTCATCGACAACAAGTGTTTTTATACTCTTCATCGCAAAGGCTCCTGCACGATAAAGCTCCCATAAACGGCCCGGGGTAGCAACAATGATGTCAACACCTGGCTCGAGCATCGCTGCGTGTTTGGTCCAGCCAATGCCACCATAAATTGCCACATGACGGATATTGGTGTATTGCGATAATTCTGCAATGTCTTCACCTACTTGTATCGATAGTTCCCGTGTTGGAACCAGCACGATTGCCCGGGGATCTTTCCCTTCAGCTTTTACAAGTTTCATTAATAGTGGAATGATATATGCCGCAGTTTTGCCTGTCCCGGTTTGGGCAATTCCCAATACGTCTTTTCCCGATTTAATTACAGGAATAGCCTGCTCCTGAATTGGGGTTGGCGTTTTAAATCCAATTTCATCCAATGCCCGTAAAACCGATTTGCCAATCCCAAATCCTTCAAATGTTGTCATTCTCAATACCTTTAATATGGCGCAAAGGTAACCTTTCTTTAACAGAATCAATTCTGAAGACTCAATAATCTGATATTGTGTGTATTATCAAAATATGCACCTGTCATACTATAGGCTTTCAGGATTTGCAGTCCTAAGAACCTACAACCTAAGAGCCTATAAAGCTGCCTTTTCAGATCACTTTAAACACCTTGCCCGGAAGGCCCTTGACAAATCCGGCAAATTCAAGATTGAGCAGCGTTGGAGATACTTTATTCATCGGGAGGGTTGTTTTGATACAAATCAGGTCAATAGGAGTTTCCCCTTCAGCCCGAAGAAGGTCCATAATCTGTTTTTCCTCGGGATTAAAATCATAAAACAGGCATGGCTGGGTGGCATCCGGCTGGCTTTGAGTAGCACTCCAGTTCATTACATATTCCAGGTCGGATACTGTTTCAATCAGACAGGCCCGATTCGACTTTATCAGGAAATGACATCCTTCAGCGTATTGATCTCCAACTCTGCCGGGGAAAGCGAATACATCCCGGTTGTAGGAATTTGCGATATCGGCAGTAACTAAGGCACCCCCTTTTTTTGCCGACTCAACTACGATAGTCGCATCAGACATCCCTGCAATAATCCTGTTCCGACGTAAAAAGTTGGTTCGTTCGATAGGGGAGTGGCTGGTGAAATCAGATACCAGACCCCCGTTATTTTCAACCATCTCACGGGCAACCGGGGTGTGTAAAGCGGGATAAACTGTTTCGAGGCCATGACCCAATACCGCAACAGTAGGCAGTCCGGTTCGAAGGGCCGATTTATGTGATTGAATATCAATACCGTACGCCAGTCCGCTCACAATTAAAATCCTGTAGCCCCGTTCTGCAAGAACTGCAATAAACTGATCGACCATTTTTCTCCCATATTCAGTGGCATGTCTGGTTCCTACAATGCTGATGGATTTGGTGCAATTCAGCGGCGGATTTCCTTTTACATAGAGGATGATCGGGGCATCGGGGCAAGCAAGCAAACGCTGTGGATAATCGGCATCAAGATAGAAAAGAGCTTTAACCTGATTCTTTTCCAGAAACTCAACCTCCCGGGCTGCTCGTGTCATTACTTCCGAATGGATAATATTATTGGTCAGAATACTCCCCACTCCCGGAATCTGACGTAACGCTTTCTCCTTTTCCCGGAAAACCTGTTCTGCTGATCCGGTATAGGCAATCAACGCTTTTGCGGTGACGCTTCCGATTCCCGGAATCAACGACAGGGCAATTTTATGGATGAGCTCATCAGCCATGGCACTTTTTTCCTTGGTCTTTAAACTAATATTTTTGAGATGTTCCAGGTGCAATACCCAGCCATACAGTAGAGCTGTATGCACCAAAAATTCCTAAAGCACCACCTGTAAGGTTAGATGGAGGATTTCCCGGAGCCTGTGAATTAACCCCTTCCTGTATCGCCTCACTTAATCCTTTAAAATATTTCCAGGTAGTTTTTTCGAGATTTAGCAACTCAACAGTAATCGTATCACCAGGTGCAAAATATCGGTTATAGATCGGAACCACCATTTTTTTGCCATCTGTAAAGGCATCAGTAACAAGAAAATAGTCGTTTACCACGAATTTTCTGTTAAAATAGAGTTTAATCCGGTAATAATTTTCTGATGTTGGCGGATCCTGAAACTCAACGATTACATTCAAACTATCTTTATGGAATATTCCTGGCCTGAAATAGACTGTATCGATAGCAACAGGATAGGGAAGTTCTACTGTCGCGCCAAAGTTCTCATTCCCTGTTTTAACTTTAAGGGTGTATGTTCTGCCGGGTATTTCTCCCCTTCGGGAAAATAAATAATAACCGGGAGCCTCTTCTGATAGCTCTTCGGTGGTGACCTGTGACTCGATTTGAACCGAAGCATTTTCAATCGGGGTAAATAAACTCTGATTAAAGAATTCCTGGCTTTTGAAGAGTTTTAACATGCCCGGATTATTGCTGTTTGTAATATAACCCTCTATGACTACTTTGGGATTCCCCTCTTCGAGATTTACCATGATTTTCTCTTCACATGAACAAAATGACAGCGAAATCAAAATTAGTTGAAGCGCTTTCACAACAAAGGAAACTAACAGGCTCCGGCTCATGGTTATTTCTTGGAATTATTAAAATAAATAGGGTTGGAAATTAACAACGGAAATTTATGCACCGCTACAACCCTAAGTACAAGGTTAGCGAAAATAGATGAAAACCGCTTAAAATTAGTATTGATCGTATTTCCTGTTCCCATTCCCGCGGTATCCGAAATTTCGTCGGCTATTTTGACCCTGTAAAAATTTGGGGTTTGTAGTCGTATCCCGGATATACTCGTGCTGGCTCCAGATTCCTGTTGTCTGGCTTGTATGAAATTGATTGGTTGACTCATTCAGCCTTGTATTTGAAGGTTGCGAATATTTAACGGTAATGATGGCGTCCTGAAAGGCGGTGGAATCCAGCTCTTTTACCGCTTCCGTGGCCTCTTCCATGTTTGGCATTTCAATAAAGCCGTATCCTTTTGAACGGCCTGTGTAATGATCAATAATTACTTTAACTGAAGTGACGAATCCGTAATGTGCAAAAAGTTTTTGGAGGTCCTGGGATGTGGTGCCCGGATTAAGTTTTGCAATAAATAAGTTCATAATAGTATTCTGTTAAGGGTTAAATTTAGGGTAAAGATCCGAAACCAATCACTCTGCGATAGGTATTTAAATTCAAATTCGCCAGGTTTTACCTGTCGATTAAGGATTAAATATGAGTATGATAGCGCACGAATTCTTGTAAAGTTAAAGAAAATATTTGAGAAAAACTGGGCTGGTCAAAACCAATTTTTTGAATGTGGAAATCACCTGACCCTATCGAGTTTTCATTACCTTTGCTGAAATGATTGATCAGGGAACTATACAACAGATACTCGACGCAGCAGAAATTGCAGATGTCGTTGGCGATTTCGTCACGTTAAAGCGGCGCGGGACCAGTATGATCGGGCTATGTCCATTTCATAATGAGAAAACTCCCTCCTTCAATGTTTCGCAGGCCAAGGGAATCTACAAATGTTTTGGGTGCGGGAAAGGGGGATCATCGGTTAATTTCATCATGGAACACGAGCACTTATCGTATGCTGATGCATTAAGATGGCTTGCCGGTAAGTACAATATTGAAATCAGGGAAAAGGAGGAGAATCCTGAAGATGTAAGGGAACGAAATGATCGGGAGAGTCAGCTCATCGTCTCTGAGTTTGCTCAGAAGTTTTTCAGTGATCAATTGTGGGAGTCCAACTCCGGAAGGCTTATTGGTCTCTCATACCTGCGGCAACGCGGAATGAGAGATGATATTATCAAGAAATTCGGAATCGGATATTGCCCTGACGGTAAGGATGTAATGACCAGCGCTGCCATTAAGGAGGGGTTCAAAATGGAATATCTTGAGAAAACAGGATTGACCATTAAGCGCGAAGATTGGATCCGGGATCGGTTCTCGGGGAGGATGATGTTTCCGATTCATGGACTGTCGGGTCGTGTTATCGGCTTTGGCGGTCGTACCCTCACCCAGGATAAAACTATCGCTAAATACCTGAATTCTCCGGAGTCAGATATTTACCATAAAAGCCGTGTTTTATATGGAATATTTCAGGCAAAAAGGAGTATTATTCAGCAGGATAAATGCTATCTGGTTGAGGGATATACCGATGTCACTTCGCTTCACCAGTCAGGTATTGAGAATGTTGTGGCCTCATCAGGAACATCCCTTACGATAGACCAGATCAGGCTTATCAGAAGATTTACGAACAATGTCACCATTATCTATGATGGCGATCAGGCGGGGATAAAAGCCTCGATGCGTGGAATAGATATGGTGCTCGAAGAGGGGATTAATGTCAAAGTGCTCCCCTTACCTGAAGGTGAAGATCCTGACTCATTTTCCCGATCCATGAGTGCGTCTCAATTGGCAGAGTATATCCGTGGAAATGAGACCGACTTTATCAAATTTAAAACGAAGCTATTACTTGCCGGCGTTGAGAATGATCCAATCAGCCGGGCTAAGTTAATTACAGATATTGTAAGTTCAATTGCCGTTATTCCTGCTGAAATTGTGAGGTCTGAATACCTCAAAGAGTGCAGCAGATTGCTTGATGTGCGTGAAGTGGTGCTCTATAATGAAATCCGAAAGCTTAAGGTAAAGTCGGAGGATGATATGATTAAGCACCAGGAGCGGGAGCTTTTAAAGGAGGCGAACGTAAAAATCGCCCCGTCAATCGTCCCACTTCCGGAAAATAACCCATGTGAAAATGAGGAACGTGAGTTGCTTAAACTATTGTTGAAATATGGATCACATTCGGTTTTTGAGGAAGAAAATCCGGAAACAGGCGATATTAATCCCATTTTTGTGGCAGGATATATCCTTTCAGAGTTGGAAGCCGACCAAATGGAATCGGTTAATCCGGCGATTAATGCTGTTTTTAAAGAATACCGGTTGTATTTGGATGATGAAAATTTCGAGGCGATAAAACATTTTGTAAATCATCCGGATTTACAGGTTAGTCAGTTAGCTTCCGATATCTTATCTGAGAAAAATAAACTGAGTCAGTTTTGGCGGAAAAAAGGATCTTTCATCGAAGAGGAACATGAAATTCTTCATCAGTTAGTTCCTAAGGTTTTACAAGAATACAAGTTAAGATATATTTCCTTTTTGATATCCCAGGCAGAACAAGGTATCCGAAAAGCTTCGGAAAATCATGATGATGAAGGGGTACACGAATTCCAGAAACGGTATCAGAAACTTAAAACCGTAGAAAGGCTTCTTTGCGGTCATCTCGGAAAAAGAACAATAACCTCCTGACATGATGAATATTATGCTGTTATTTTTTAATTTATTACGGAATACATAAATCAAAAATTATGATATTTGTTACGGGAGGTACCGGGATGATCGGAGCTCATTTGTTATACGACCTGGTGTCGAAAGGGGAGAAGGTTCGTGCACTCAAACGTCCTGGGAGCAGCCTGAAACGGATTGAAAAAATATTCTCCTTTTACAATTCTGAATATCGGTTGATTCTTGATAAGATTGAGTGGGTTGAAGGAGACATTCTCGATAAAGAGGGTTTACGGCCTCTTTTAGCCGAGGTGGATCAGATATATCATCTGGCTGCAATCATCTCTTTCGATCCCAGAGAACGGGATGAGATCATTCATAATAACACGTTGGGAACTGCAAACCTCGTTGATTTAGCTTTATCACTGGGAATTTCAAAATTCTGCCATGTAAGCTCAATTGCGGCAATCGGCACACCGCCTGAAGGGATCGAAGCCAGTGAAGATCATGCCTGGCGCAATACACGTGAACATTCTGCCTATACCGAGAGCAAGTACCTTTCTGAGATGGAGGTTTGGGCGGCAATTCTGCAGGGATTGAATGCCGTTATTATCAATCCTTCTGTTGTTTTGGGACCCGGTGATTGGAAATCGGGAAGTTCAGTGCTTTTTCCTAAAATATGGAGCGGATTGAAATTTTACACCAAAGGGGGAACTGGATTTGTGGATGTTCGAGATGTTACCACGGCAATGCAACTTCTGATGTCTGAGAATTCATGGGAAACTGTTAAAAATCAGCGGTTTATTCTTAATGCTGAAAATGTTTTGTTCCGTGATATTCTTGATGCCATGGCTAAATACCTCAAAGTAAAGCCACCCAAATACCTGGCCGGGAGAATGTTGCTTGGAATTGCCAGGAGAGGCTCCTCGCTGAAAAGATTATTAACCGGAACACCTCCCTCGATTACCCGGGACACAGCCAGAAGCGCAACAGCATTAAGCTACTACGACGGTTCTAAAATTTCCCGGACCATTGGATTTGAATATACACCTATTGATGTTTCTATCGGGATGATCTCCCGGATCTTCCTAAAAGAAAAAGCCTGAAATGAAAAAGAGATACTCACTGATAATGATCAATATTCAGTCATTGCTGTTAATAATGGTCATCCCTATGCTTTTGCTCGGAGGATCCTCCTGCGGTAACAGGAATGCAAATAAAGGAGTTAAAGAAGAACTTGAAATTCTGGCAGATTCACCTGATGATGAAAATGATCCATCAGAGTCCCAAATCGGAAATAAAATTTTGATTTCACCTGAAAATCCGCGCCCGGGCGAAGTTTTTCGGGTGCTGGCAGTTGGGGGTAGAGGAATCATAAATGCTCACCTTGAGGTTACCTTAGGGTCTGAAAAAATAGAATCCCGAAAAAGCAGAAGCGGTAACGGGTTACCTTTCTGGAGAATCGACGAGTTTGTTGCAGGTGCTGCCGGAAAATATCAGGTTAACCTTTACCTGGATCACAAAAAAGTTTCGGGTAACACATTTACTGTTTCTTTGAAAAGTTCCCCCTCATCTTCTAAAATGGTCTGGAAAAGTGAACATTCCTGGGGAGGCGAGTATGAAGCGCTCTATGCGGCCTGGATAAATGCCCTTTTCTATGAGGCAGACGAAAGTGGTTCCTGGAGTGCGCTCCATGAAGTGATGTATAATAAGGATCGTAATTTCCTGTATAACCATCTATCATTGAATGAGGATGATCCGAACCAGAAAATCCGGATTCTCATGCAGCCCGATTGCGCTGATAATCCTTTTTACCTTAGGGCATACTTTGCGTGGAAGCTTGGACTTCCTTTTGGATATCATGAGTGTGACAGGGGTTCCCTTGGAAGAGTTCCTAAAACAGGGCGATGGATAACAAATGACCAGGCTTCCTCAAAATCTCATCCCGTACTCTCATTCAACGCATTCCTCAGAAGGGTGATGGACGGGGTGCACTCCGGAACTGCCAGAACGGGGCTTGCGGATGAAAATTCCGATTATTATCCTGTTTCCTTAACCCGCAGTGCCTTAAGGCCCGGTGTTGTCTTTGCCGACCCCTATGGACATACCCTGATCATTGTGAAGTGGATTCCACAGTCAGGAAATAAACCCGGCACACTTCTTTCGGTTGATGCTCAGCCTGACGGCACTGTTGGAATCAAGCGATTCTGGAAAGGGAACTTTCTTTTTACAACATCGGAGGTGATTGGCGATCCCGGATTTAAGTCATTCCGGCCGATAGTCATGGAAGCTGAGCACCCCAGGTTGCTTAGAAATTCAGAACTTTCCGGTAATTCAGGTTTAATCGGCTTCTCCTTACAACAAAAAGGACTCTCAGGCAACTCATTTTATCATACGATGGAGCGGAATATTAATCCCAAACCCCTTGATCCTGAAATTGCGATGCTTGACCTGATTCAGGCGCTCTATGAACAACTGATGGTTCGTATTACTTCGGTGAACATGGGTGAAAATTATATGAAATCTCATCCTGGGGCTATTATCCCAATGCCGTTAAAGGCAGCTGGAGTATTTCAGACCGGTGGACAATGGGAGGATTTCTCAACCCCTAACCGCGATCTAAGGTTACTCATTGCTATGGATGCCGTTCTGGATTTTCCCAATAGAATTGTGAGTTCACCCGAAGAGTTTAAAATGTCGGTGCTTGAGTCGCCCGAAAAAGTTAAGAAAATTCTGGAAGCTTTATTAGCGCGTAAATTATCTGAACTCTCTATAACCTATATCCGCACCAATGGAGCAGAACAAAAGCTCACACTTGCCGAAATTCTGAAACGAAAGGAAGCGTTTGAAATAGGGTATAATCCGAATGATGGAATTGAGATCCGATGGGGGGCCCCTGAAAACAGTGAGGAGCGATCTACGTGTCATCGCCACGTTCCGCCTGGCCAGATGGAGGCGATGCGTTCGGTACGCATGTGGTTCTCAAAGAGATTGCATCCTCCAACATAGAAAACAATCTCTTCGGGATATAATTTTTCAGGCACTCATCAGCCTGAAACATGGTAAGGGTGAAAACTGAAAGCGATTACTTATTACACGGGACTTTTCTATCCCTTCGGAAACGAGGTAGATTAGTGCTTCTTTTGCCCTCAATTGCCACGTTTGATCATCGGATGATTGGGCAGCACCGGTGAAATCCTGATGAAGATTCAGTTCAACCTTCATCCCCGGATTGCCCTTGATGAAAATAACAAGCCGCTCCAGATCAATTTGATCATCAGTTAAAATGTACCACTCTCCTGGCATAAAAGTTTGTCTATATATTCTCATCTTATCCTCTTTTCTTTGGAGCAAAGAAATAAGGTAATCCTGAATTATATGTCCAAATTTTTGCATAATTAAAATTTTAATTGGTTTCCTAACCGATTAATTGTTTTGCGCAATCAGCCCGCCAGATATGTCTGCATTCCCGTTGAAGGTCTCTTCCTGTTCAGTATAGCTTTTTGATAGCGTTATTGGTTCAATGGATAAATTCCATTTATTTAACATGAATTCATGATACCTGTCAATCTTATTAGGATTATACAGAAAATAGACAAGGTAATAATCAATAATCCATTCCAGTTTTTCTAATGTTTTTTTCATCTGTTTTATGATTCAATTTAATTCTTACTCAGGCAAAGAAGATTTTCGGTGAAGAAAGTCTGTTTGCCGATTACTCTCTCAGTATCGCGACCGGCCACGTAGTTAATTTCTTTAATCTTTTTACAAAGTTGAGATTAAATTGGATTCGCTGCGAATGAAAACAGAACATCCATGTAACGTTTTTGTAAAAACGTTACATGGATTTGTTAAATCGGTTTAGCAATGGTTAATACCAACAAAATTTCAGGATTGGAATTTATCGTCGTTAATGCAAGATATTGAGAGGATTACCTGGTCAGTATGCTCAAATGACTAAAATAGGAAGGAGAAAACCAGTTTTAACCACAAAATAAAACCGGATAAATTAAAGAAAAGTCTAGTGCGAGGTATTTAATAATTTCATGGATTGAGGAGAGCTACAAAAGCGCTTGGCGAGATCCCTTCCACCTTCTTAAATGCAATAAAAAAAGTATTTCTGTTGGTAAACCCCGATAATGTAGCAATAGCTTCCAACGTATACTCATCTGCCTTACCCTGAAGGATGAGCTTTTTAGCGTGAAATATCCTGCATTCGTTTCGGTAATCATTAAAGGATTGCATCTTTACTTCCCTGAAGAAATAGGCAAGGTGATGTGTGGGAATCTGGATTAGGACAGAAAACTGACCCAGGTTAAAATCAGGTTGCAGATACGGTTGTTGTTCCTGCATGCATGTGGCCATTTTATGAATGATCGTGACCATGTATTGGAATTCAAAATTTGGCACCTTCTTTTTTAAATCTAAAGGCAGAATTAACTCACCTTCATTTCCCTCAGGTTCAGGGGGCACTGTTAAAACCGAGGCGTTAAAATTAGGTAATCCGTATAAGATCTGAGGGAAGAAGAAGGGGGTGATTATTAATCCCAAAAGACTCAGGTTTGCGAAACCATTTAATATACTCAAGTTTAAAAAAAGATCTTCTCCATCTGATTCAAATACTCTGAATACGAGTAGTAAATGACTTGTAATATATAATAATAGAAAACCTAAAAAGAACATTAGCCATTTATAAAGAAAACGTTGCCTGGATTCAACCAGGACTTTTTCCTTTTTTGTTTGATTTTTAATCACCAAACCAATCGAGCCAAAAACGTACAGCAAAATAAGAAAAGGGCGACTCAGGTAAATAAATGAATTTGAAAGCAGGTCGGATAAAATGGTGGCATGATAGACTCCCAGAAAATCGGGATCTGAAATTATCGATTTTGCAATCCCAGCTTTGAAGGAAAAAGGGGTCAGGATATAGGGCAATGAGACGGAAAAATGAATTAGCATCGGTATGAAATGCACTATATCCCACTTTTTCAGCCGTACATCGTCTGACAAAACGGTCCTGGTGTACCAGTAACACATAGGTCCGATAAGATAACTCAGAAATGTGATGTTCGTATATACAAGGCTGATCCAGAATTCGGACTTCGAATATAATATAATATATTGATTAGCAGAATATAAGCTGATCAGAAAGCAAAAAATAGAGAGATAAATACTAGATGTATACCTTCGTGCATTGAAATATAACAATACAACAGAGAGGAATATTCCTAATATTGAAATAAAGAGAAGCATCTGCTTTTATAATATTTAATTTGGTTCAATTTTTCCCAAAACAGAGGGAATTTCCCGAAAGTTGAATTCTGTCTAATGACCAAATTATTGTGAACTGAATAATTTAATGAAACCTGGTTAATACAAGCTGATAACTGAGCCCTGCCTCGTGAAAATTTCGGATCCTTACTGCCAAAGATATAAATTATAACCAGAAAATCCATATTGTGAAATTGTTTTCTATTCTTTCAGCCGCTTTTTGCTGTTTTTCTGCGACCAGGCAATCACGATCAAAATTAACCTTTGGGAACAAACAACTATCACCAGTATAGGGAGATTGGCTTATTGAGAAACCTGATACCAAAGCAGTGCTTTATAAAACGCAGGTCTCTCTTCGATGTCGACATTATCCATATTCGCTATCCGGATAGTCGTGAATAAGGATTATGACTTCGGAATAGCTATATAATTATAATATTGTAAAATATTAGAAACAATATCCGGAAATCTTTGTATCCGTGATCCGACAGATTTCAGGCTTTTCGGAAAATTAGTTGTAGTTTTACTTCAAAGACCAATATGAAAGGTTATTATAGATTTGTAACACTTCTTATGAGACGTATAACAATCATTTTTTCCGTTCTTCTGTTCGTTGTTTTTGCTAAGTCGGCTAGTGGACAGCACCTTGTATTACATGGAGATCCTGTTGCCAAAACCATCTTGTGGATTTCAAGTGACTTGCCTGATTTTAACTCTAACTATCAAATAACCTGGTCGGTTTCCAAAACACCAGACAATCAGTGGGACCTGCTTCAGGGGATAAATACCCGGGAGATTGTCTTACTTACCAGCTATGCAGGGCACTATGTTAAATGTGAAATCACCCCTTTAAACAGTGCAAAAAATTCCATCCCAATCAGGGTAATCACAAAATCACCCGTTGTTTTAAGCGGGAATCCAAATACTGAATGGTTTCGGAATGCCGGTGTCGGGGTAATGCTTCATTTCCTGAAGGCCGTTTTCGTGCCTGATGGAGGCTCAAAGGAGTACAACGAGGTGGTAAATAATTTTAATGTTGAGCTTTTTGCAGAAAATTGTAAGGAGGCCGGAGCAAATTATGTGATGTTTGCCTTAGGTCAGAACGATGGTTATTATTGTTCCCCAAACCGTGCTTATGATTCAATTGTAGGTGTTGCACCCGGGGAACTCTGCAGTCGGCGCGATTTACCTGCCGACCTTTTTAAAGCATTGAATAAGCGTGGGATCAAAATGATGTTTTATCTTCCCGGCAATCCGCCGATTAACCATGAACTTGTTGACCGGAAATTTAAATACACCTTCGGAAAGGATTCACCAACCTCCCAATTCACTCAGGCCTGTTGGGAAGCGGTGATCCGGGAGTGGAGCCTGCGCTATGGAAAAAACCTGTCGGGATGGTGGTTCGATGGAATGTACCGGGGCGGAATTATTGAAACCAGATCCAATATGAATCTGAAACATAACATCAGCACCCATACCTTAGCCGCGAAAGCAGGAAATTACAACAGCATAGTAACTTATAACTATGGAGTTGACACGATTCAATCGGACTCGCCTTACGACGATTACAGTGCCGGAGAAGAGGGGCGGATAATTCAGGTCCCCAAAGACCGTTGGGTGGTCGACGGGGTTCAATGGTTCCTTTTTACATACCTGGGCGAAAACTGGAGTAAAGCAGGATTGCGGTTCAATACTCCCGAATTGGTGGATTGGTCTCAAAAAGTTTTTGCAAAGGAGGGAGTAATCTGTTTTGATATCCATGCCACTAAAGCCGGAGCTATCGATCCCGATCATATCAGGCAGGTGATTGCCGTAAGAAAAGCCTTCGATGAATCAATAAAGAAAAGACCTTCAACTAACAATTAAACCAATGAGCAAAATTTCACTACAATCGGTTGGAATACTTTTAGTCGCAGCACTTATACTGAACGGTTGTGTTCCGGCTAATAGAAAATCCGGGAATGACTGGACTATCTCCAGCATTAGCGAGCTCTCTAAAGCACCACCTAAGGAAGTTAAAACCCATTGGGTAACTCCTGAAAACCCAACAGGAGGGAAAGGGGAAGGGGGATTGACCAACAAGGGGGCTAAAGGAAATGCCTTCTTTATCATCGCTCCCGGTGATAAAAAGGTCATTTTTGACGTTAAAGGTGCGGGAATTATAAATCGCATGTGGCTCAGTGGGACGATAGGTGTAAACGCCCTGCAGCGTCGTGCGGTAAGGATCGATATGTTCTGGGATGGCGCCAAAAAATCTGCAGTTTCTGCACCAGTAGGCGATTTCTTTGGAATCGGGCTGGGTCTGATTGCCAAATATGATAATGCGCTCTTCTCCAGTCCTGAAGCCCGCTCATTCAATTTTACAATTCCGATGCCTTTCCGCAAATCAGCCTTAATCACCCTTACAAATGAATCAACTGAAGAGGCATGGGTCTGGTACGATATTAACTATCTCGAGATTGACAAACTTCCGGATGATGCCATGTATTTTCATGCCTTTTGGAATCGAAACTTAAAAACAACTCCTGGTGAGGATTATGTAATCCTGCCCAAAGTTGAAGGGACCGGCAGGTACCTGGGTGCCAATATTGGAGTAATCGGAGATTCACACTATCGGGGTACCTGGTTTGGCGAAGGGGAAGCAAAAATATTCCTGGACGGAGATGCCAATCATCCCTCGCTGATTGGTACAGGAACCGAGGATTATATAGGTTCCGGCTGGGGACAGGGTGAATATGCATCACGGTCTTTCGGATCCCTAGTCTCCGACCGTGACAGTGATATCTACGCCTTTTACCGTTATCACATCGCTGATCCCGTCTATTTTCATAAGGATTGTAAAGTCACGATTCAGCAAATGGGAAGCGCGGATAAAAATCAGCTTCTCAGGATCAAGGCAAAAGGGGGAGCAGTGATTCCGGTCTGGCTTTTAGGTAAGGATGGAAAGAAAACCTTTCAACGCCGTTTATTGGATGAAGTAAATCCTCCCAAACTTGAAGACGCCGATTTCCCCGTTACCTCAACGAACTATTACAGGAGTGACGATGTATCGGCAACAGCCTACTTTTACCTCGATAAACCTGAAAATAATCTTCCTGAACTTCCACCCCTTGAGTTAAGGTTAAAGGATCTTGAGAAAAGGGTATTTAAAGTAATACACACAAAAAAGTGATTATAGGCTTTTAGGCTATAGCAATTTAGGCTTTTAGGTAAAAGAAACAAGAAAAAATAATTGTAAAATGAGGAAACTGAAACTACTGACTTTCATCTTATTTGCCTGTGTGATTTTCCCATCGGCAAAAGTTAACCAGCATGCATTACCTTCAAAAGCCCAGTTGCAGTGGGCCGATTCGGAGATTGGAGTGTTGATTCATTTCGATATGCCCACCTTTGAGCCTGAATACGATTTCAGGAAGGACTGGAATTATCATCCCGATCTATCCATCTTTAATCCAAAAGAGTTGGATACCGACCAATGGATCAAAGCGGCTAAATCGGCGGGAGCTACCTATGCTGTGCTGGTGGCCAAACATTGTAGCGGCTTCAGTTTATGGCCTACAAAAGCACATCCGTATAGTGTCAAAAACACCCCATGGCGGAACGGGAAAGGAGATATTGTAAAGGATTTCATCGCTTCATGCATAAAATACGGACTCAGACCTGGTATTTATGCGAGTACAACAGCAAACGGCTACCTGAAGGTGGATAACCCGGGCAAGGTGGTCTCCGGAAATCCTGAAGAACAGCAGAAGTACAATGAAATAGTTAAGATGCAGCTGACCGAGCTATGGTCGGAATATGGGAAATTGGCAGAGGTATGGTTCGACGGAGGGGTATTGCCGCCTGAAAAAGGGGGTTTTGATGTGCTGGCAATGTTGAAAAAATATCAACCCGAAGCCATAGCCTTTCAGGGCCCGTATGGCTATGAAAATAACATCAGGTGGGTAGGAAATGAGGAGGGAGTAGCTCCCTATCCCTGCTGGGCAAGGGCCGATTCAACCACTTCCGCTTCAGGGGTAGTTGAAATAAAGGGGCTCAATGGTAATCCTGAGGGGCAATTCTGGTGTCCCGGTGAATCTGATTTCCCGCTTCGTTTAAATTCCTCATTTCAGGGCGGCTGGTTCTGGCATAAAGATCAGGACGATCAGCTGCGAAGTCTTGCTGAGTTAAATGACAAATACTGCAAGAGTGTAGGCCGAAACACCAATATGTTATTGGGACTCGTGGTCGATACAAGAGGCCTTGTTCCGGAACCGGATGTTAAAAGGCTGGGGGAATTTGGGAATATGGTATCCAAAGATTACGCTCAGCCATTAGCCTCAATAGCTGGGAAAGGGGCCCTTCTTGAGCTTAAATTTAAATCCTCACAGCCCCTCACTTCAATAGTTATCATGGAGGATATTGCCAAAGGGGAGAGGATCCGGGAATATGAACTGTATGGTTTGCAAAACGGAGTTTGGAATATGATTTCAAAAGGGACCAGCGTAGGACACAAACGGATTGAGCGGGTTAAGGGGAGCTACGAAGCTGTTAAACTCTCAATTGTTAAATCGGAAGGCTTTCCTTTTATCCGGAAATTAGCTTGCTATTAACCCCGAATTAACTAAAGCAGAAAAATGAATTCTGAATTATTACTTATAGACAACTTACTTAAGATACACTTTCACTAATTAAATTTAAATAACTATACTTCAATCACATAAATATGAAAATTAATTCCTTTGTTTCAGGTCTGACGATCCTCTGCCTGCTGGCTTCTTGCGGTGTAAACACAAAAAAAGAGCAAAAACCTACACAATTTGAAAAAGGGTCGTTCGGATATGACCTGCAGTTTCTGAAATCAAAAGACAGTGTGATTGTCCTTAAAAATGGGGATGCACAGGTTATTGTTTCTCCAAAATATCAGGGGAAGGTATTTACCAGTACCGCAACCGGATTAGCCGGCAATAGTTCCGGCTGGATCAATTACAAAGCATTGAGTTCAGCAACCATTGCTGCGCATATCAATGCCTACGGAGGAGAAGACCGCATGTGGCTCGGTCCCGAAGGTGGGCAGTTTTCGATCTTCTTTAAGCCTGGTGACAAAATGGTTTTTGAGAACTGGCAAACCCCTGCAGGTCTCGACAGCGAATCGTGGGATCTGTTATCACACGATTCAACCGCTGTTTCGATGAAAAAGGAGATGCAGCTGCAGAATTTTTCCGGAACCCGCATCAGTGTGGCGCTAAGCCGCAAGGTGAAGTTGCTATCGGAGAATGATCTGAATCAGAATCTTGGATTATCTCCCGACAAATCGGTTAAATGGGTCGGTTTTGAATCGCAAAATACATTGGCCAACGCCGGAAATGAAAAATGGAACCGCGAAAAAGGGACTGTTAGCATCTGGATGCTCGCTATGCTTACCCCTTCAGAATCCGGAGTGGTGGCTATCCCCTACAACCAGGGAGACGATAAAGTTTTGGGTAAAGTGGCAACAACCAACTATTTTGGCGAGATACCTGCTGACCGGATCAAAATCGGGAATGGCCTCCTCTTCTTCAAGGTTGATGGAAAACATAGGAGTAAACTTGGGTTATCGGAAAAACGGGCCGCTTCGTTGGCATGCAGTTACGACCCCAGCCGCAAAATGCTGACTGTCCTTCAATTTAACAAACCGTCAGTCACCTGCGAATATATCAATCAGCTTTGGGAAATTCAGAAGGAGCCATTTAAAGGTGATGTGATTAATTCGTATAATGACGGTCCCCTGGCCGACGGTACCCAGATGGGCCCTTTTTATGAAATAGAGAGCTCATCTCCCGCAGCTTTTCTGGCTCCAGGCGAAAGCCTGACCCATACGCAACGGATTTTCCATTTTGTGGGTGATGAAACAGTACTGAATCCAATCGCCTTAAAACTCCTTGGAATATCTGTAGAACAGATTAGAACAGCTTTTGCCAGATAATTTTCAATTTAGTTACTTCATTAATACCCGGAAATGATGTTCAATATCCTTTTCATCAGAAATCAGCTTTTAAAAGCATGTCCAGATTTGACCCTGTTCCTCTTTTTCGGGAAAATCAAACAATCTGTAACAGTTTTGATTTTGCTACTGTTACCTGGTATCGGAAATCTGAACGCACGACCAATAAATGATAATTGCGCGAATTCGGGTATGACAAGGATTGACCTTAAGAAGGATATATCAAAATCTGCAACTGTTGGGAAATGGTTGCCCGAAACAGGAAACCGGGCGGTTTCTCCCTCACCCGGGATTGATCAGTTTTTGAAATCGGTCAGCGGTAGCATCCGACTTTTAGGCTGTACTTATGAGGGATCGAAACTTGCAAAATCGACCCCGTTTGTAAATGGAAAGCTGCAGATGGGGGAATCAAAATGGGAAGGTAAACTCAAGGCAACCCCGGTTTCAGGGGAGAGTGATGCAATTGATCTGTCCATTAATTTTAAAGTCATCGAGGGTAGGGCCAAATCATCGGGAATAGCAGCAGCATTCGATTTCTCTGACTGGAGTTCTGAAAATTATGTCTTAGCCCCTGCTGCGGTTTATAATGCAAACCGGTACCGTATAATTCCGGTGCAATACCCGCCTTACTTATATGATCCCTTGGATAAGCCACTGGATATGCCGGTTACGATAACCAATGTATTGCATCTGAATAAGGATAACAGTCCGGGCCGGATAGAGATGTTAACAGGAAGTTGCTCAACTCCGCTGCTTAGTTTTTATAACCGGAACACCAAGAGAGGATGGATCATGTTAACCACACAGGGGACCCGGTTTGGTAACTCAGGCTTAATCATAGAAGAGGATATCCCAGACAAAAGAGCAACATTTGTTCTGAATGCTCCAGGCATCAGGGAATGGCGGTATGTGATGACCGGATTTACCCAAAGTACCGATCAACCTGCAGACTTTAAGCCGAATGATGAGGTTGATTTGAAGATGCGGGTTTATAATTTCCCGGCCGATAATTTGCAGGCATTCTTTGAAAAGGTTTTTACTATTCGCAAAGCCTTATCAGGTCCAACGATCTACAGGAATGTGGCCCCCTTTAGTGCTATCAATGAAATACTTCTTGACCATCATGATAAAACAAAATATTATGAAGATGACAAATATGGATACATCTGTTCCGACCCCGCTGGCGATCAGCCCTATTCACATCTTCAGGCAGGATGGGGCGGTGTGCCGGCCTACTCCTTTCCACAGGTCATCGCACCTACCCCTGAGCGTTTAAGACGGATCTCCAGGAGCTTTGATGCTTTAAAGATCATGCAGGGTAAAAGCGGTCTTACAAATGGGATATTTATGAAGGGGGTATTTTTTGGTGACAATTTTCTGGAGCGTGAAAAAAACCGCCATATTGCAATGGTTCGCCGTAATGGGGAGATGCTTTTTTTTGGAATCCAAACGCTTGAATTGCTCAAAATAGAGGGAAACGGATCTTCTGTTAAACCAGAATGGCAAGAGATGTTTCGTAAGCAGGCTGATGGAATTGTAAAACTCTGGAAGGAGTACGGGCAATTTGGGCAATTTGTGGATGCCGAAACAGGGAAAATGGATGTTAATGGTTCAACAGCCGGAGCAGTTTGTATATCAGGGCTTACCCTTGCCTCAGTATATTATAAAAATCCTGAATATCTAAAGATTGCGGAGTTAGCCGGGGAATATTATTACACCAGGGATTTGTCAAAAGGGTATGCTGGTGGCGGACCTGCCGAAATTTTACAATGCCAGGACAGTGAAGCGGCTTATGATATCACCGAAGCTTATACTACATTATTCGAACAAACCGGTAATCCCAAATGGCTGAAGTATGCAAAAGATGCGGCGGCCCTTTTTGCTACCTGGACTGTTTCGTATGATTATAAATTTCCGCAGGGGAGTGTTATGCACCGGATCGATGCCAGGGCGACCGGGGCAGTCTGGGCAAGCATACAAAATGCACACGGTGCCCCGGGCATCTATATCCTTTCAGGAAACTTTCTGCTGAGACTCTATCGTGCTACCGGCGACAAAAGATACATGGAACTCCTAAGAGATATTGCCCATAATGTTGTCCAATACACAACTACAAAAACGAATCCCGTTGTCCCCAAGGCGGTTCCGGGATCGGTCACAGAACGTGTTAATCTCAGCGATTGGGAAGGTGCTGAAAATATTGGTGGTAGTATTCCCGACGGTGATTCAAATTTGGCATGGGGAATAGTTACCTCACTAACTATTACGCAGAATCCCGGGATTTATTTGCGTTTTGATAAAGGAGATCTGTTTGTTTTCGATAATGTTGAAGCAGTAATTATAAAACGGGATAAAAAGAGTGTTACCCTTCGTATTTCAAATCCAACCCTGTATGATGGTAAAATTGCTATTTTTTCGGAGGATAGCCTGGGAGCCAACAAACCATTGAACAGGTACGCATTTATGAATTGGCCTAAAATAGAGGTGAAATCGGGTCAAACTAAAGAGGTTGTTATTTATTCTGACGGCCAAATTTCAAAACTTTAAAAAACTTTAATATGAGAATTGTTGTAATCGGTGGTACCGGCCACATCGGAACTTTTTTAATTCCCCGGCTGGTTTTAGCCGGACATGAAGTGATCTGCGTGAGCCGTCAGGAACGCAAACCCTATCTGGCTCATCAGGCTTGGGATTCAGTAATAATGGTTGCAATAGATCGTGATGAGGCGGAACTTAAAAGCATGTTTGGTACTCAGATCCGAAACCTCTCACCCGATGCCGTGATCGATCTGATCTGCTTTACCCCTGAAAGTGCACAACATATAGTCGAAGCGCTTCATGGGCATGTTCAACACTTTCTCCATTGCGGAACAATCTGGGTACATGGTCACAGCGAAGTAGTGCCCACTGATGAGACGCAATTCAGAAAGCCGATTTGCGATTATGGGACAAAAAAGGCAGCCATTGAATCGTATCTGCTTAATCTTGCACGTAAAACCGGATTTCCCGCAACGATTCTGCACCCTGGTCATATTGTAGGTCCTGGCTGGGTTCCTGTTAATCCGATAGGAACAATAAACCCTGAAACTTTTAAACTGTTGGCCGAAGGGAAAGAGGTCGTATTACCTAATCTGGGTATGGAAACGCTCCATCATGTTCACGCTGATGATGTAGCCGCATCCTTTTGCAATGCCTTGAATAACTGGAATAATACAGTTGGTGAAAGTTTCCACATCGTCTCATCACAGGCGCTTACCCTCAGAGGTTATGCAAATGCAGTCGCCTCATGGTTTGGAAAAGAGGCCCGGTTGACATTCCTTCCCTGGGAGGAATGGAAAAATACGGTTAGTGAATCAGAGGCCGAACAAACCTGGGATCATATCGCACATAGTCCAAACTGCAGTATTGAAAAAGCCAGACGCCTGTTGAATTACAATCCAAGATATACCTCCTTGCAGGCTATTGAGGAGTCGGTAAAACATTTAATGAACGTGATTAATTAGTTTGGTGGTCATTTGATGCCTTGGTGGCCTAATTTTCATTTTGATTTTTTAGTACATACCCAATTACATATTGTCCATTTGCATCATCATTAAATACTTAGCATGAAAAAGGTAATTTTCCCCTTCCTAATTATAGTCTTATTCTCATCTTTCCAATTTGCAAATGGAGAATCTTACCGGATTGTAAACCTCAAATGCGAACATTCGTCAAATCCAACAGGAATAGACATTCCTAATCCGCGCTTAAGCTGGAATATCGAATCGGAGCAGAGAAACTGGTCCCAGTCTGCCTGGCAGATCCTGGTTGCTTCCGATAGCTCAAAACTAAATCTGGATATTGGAGATATATGGGACAGCGGAAAAATTACTTCGTCAGAATGTTTATATATCCCGTATTCCGGAAAACCGTTGATGCCCCTACAAAAATACACCTGGAAAGTAAAAGTCTGGAATCAAAACGGAGATGAATCAGCATGGAGTAAAGTCTCAAACTGGACTATGGCTATGCTCAGCTCTTCCGACTGGAAAGGGGAATGGATCACCTCAGACCTGCAATTATCGACTCTTCAGAAGGAGTTGAAGGCGCTTCCGGATTTTGGTATGGAACCCGAATCTGAAATGTGGGCATTAAGTGAAGTGATACGCAAAAAAACAGACGCAATTACCTATGCACCTGCGGTTTATCTGCGAAAAGAATTTTCTGCAATTCATCCCCTAAGCTATGCTGTTGCAAATATTTGCGGACTGGGATTGAACGAATTGTATATTAACGGGAAGAAAGTCAGCAATGAACTATTAAATCCTGCATATACCGATTATCAGAAAAGAGTCTTTTACCAATCTTATGATGTTACCCCATATTTACGAAACGGTCAGAACACAATTGGGGTAATTCTTGGAAACGGATGGTTTAACCTGGTGATTCCTCATGTGCTGAGGTATTATGCTGCAGATTATATTGATACTCCCCGATTACTGTTTCAACTCGATATCTTTAATGCTGATGGGACCAAAAGTTCTGTTGTTTCTGATCCTACCTGGAAGTTTACCACTCAGGGCCCGATTCGGTTCAACAACATCCTTAGCGGTGAAACCTGGGATGCGAACAGGGAAATTAATGGCTGGAACAAAACCGGATACAGGGAAACCAATTGGAAGCATGCAATCAAAACTGTTGGTCCTGCAGGTAGACTTGAAGCGCAATACCTGAAACCTGTTGCAATTACCGACAGTGTCAAAGCCTTAAGCATCAAAAGAATAAACCACGGGTATTCTGTTGAATTGGAAAAGGAGATCACCGGTTGGTGCAGGATAAAGGTAAAAGGAGAAAAAGGTTCCAAAATCACTGTGAAATACCCTGGTGCAGGTTCACATACACTTGGGAGGTACCAAACCTATGAATATATCCTCAACGGGAACGGAAGGGAGTCCTTTGGGGCAAAATTCAGCTACAACGGAATAAAAACAATCGAAATCTTTGGCCTAAAATACAAGCCAAATTTGGATGACATAACCGGAATATCAGTCAATACCGATTTTCCTGAATCTGGTAAATTTTCCTGCTCAAACAACGCTTTGAACGAGCTGAATTCTATCCTGATCCATACAATGAAGAACTATGTCGTCCATATTCCCAATGACCCTGTTCGTGAAAAAGCGGGGTGGACACAGGATGTGGAAACCGCCTTTGACGCTTATGCCTATGCCCTGGATTGTCCGGAAATGTATATCAAATGGCAGCGTGATTTTCTGGATATCATTCATGAAAATGGCTATGTTCCCCCGGTAGTTCCCGGAAGGTTCGACGGACCAACCATTAATGGTCCGTGGTGGGGTGGAATGATTGTCTATCTCCCCTGGAAAATCTATAGCCACTTTGGAGATAAGAAAATATTGGAAGAGAGTTTCGAAGCTATGAAAAAATATACGGGATACCTGAACTCGATTGATAGCAGTTATGTGGTCAAATGGGGACTTGGTGACTGGCTGGAACCGGGAAGCGTGAGACCGGTGATGACTCCTGTTCCTTTTACTTCCACAATCGGTTTTTATAATACGGCACTCATTACTTCGAAAACTGCCGAAATCCTTGGATTTAAGGATGATGCTGTTCATTATTCAGACCTTGCTGAAAAAATCAAAACCTCATTCAACAATCATTTTTTCGATCCCATCACGGGCAAATATGCAAAATATAGTCAGGCTTCCCAGGTGATGCCCCTTTATTTCAACCTTGTGCCTGAGGGGAAAAGAGAGTTGGTACTTGAAAAGCTCGTAATGAAAATCGAGGCTGATTCGAATCATGTGGGGACCGGATTTGTAGGGACCCCATTAATCCTTGCGGGTCTTTCAGACCTCGGGAAAGGTGAACTGGCCTATAAAATGGCAAATCAGCGAACTTACCCAAGCTGGTACGATATGGTTTTTAACCATGGATCCAAAATTTTCAAGGAAGACTGGAAAGGTGGACTTGTTCAAATGCCACCTCTGGGAGGAAGTCTTGGATATTGGTTTTACTATTCACTGGCAGGGATTCAGCCTGACCCAACAATCCCCGGCTTTAAAAAAATCGTAATCCGGCCCGATTTTGTTGGCGATTTGTCGTGGGTTAAGGGCGAATATCAATCACTTTACGGAACCATTAAGAGCGAATGGATACGTGAAAACGGGAAGTTGGTTGTAAATATTAAAATACCTGCAAACACATCGGCAAGAATATTCCTGCCTACCGAAAAAGCAATGGATATTACAGAAAGCGGGAACGCTATAAGTAATAACAGAGATTTCACTTTAATAACTTCTGAAAACGGGAAAACAATTATTGAATCCGGCTCAGGCAGTTACAGTTTCAGTATCAGATTGAATCAATAAAAGCAATAATACCTTTCTTCCATTATGAAAAAAACATTAATATTCATTGGTCTTGTAACCATTTTGATGTCATCAAAGGTTCCTGCTCAGGATAATTGGAAGCCAGAGAAAATACAGGCCGGTTTTTATACGCCCCAAAGGGTCGGACAACTTTGGGATACCTGGCTTTATTATTACAAAGGACAATATTACCAATATTATCTCGCAGGAATTGGCGGCAAATGGGATAGCTTTGAATTGATGACCTCAAAAGACGGGGTTAACTGGCAACAGGTTGGCAAAATACTTGAACCACGCAAAGGTACTACCTGGATGGGAACAGGACATATCATTGAAGCTCCGGATTTTGTAAATCATCCCAAATGGATTATGAATTATTCCGAATGGTTCGGTGATAAACAGGACATCATGTTTGCCACATCGAATGATTTAATCCATTGGAATAAGGTAAATGATTCTTTGCGATTTGTTCAGGATGATCAGTGGTATCATCCCAAAGGGAGATGGGATTGCATCGATTGTGTGAGACGCGATGACGGTTCTTATTATGGTTATTTTACCGCAGATCCAATCCTGGAAAAATTTACCCATGAGGTTTGCGGTTTCGGTTTTGCCGAAAGTGCTGATGGTATCCACTGGAAAGCCCTCCCTCCGGTTGAAGGTAATATAACCGGTGAACTGGGTGGTATTCAGAAAATCGGAGATAAATACTTTATTACCGTAAGTGAAGGGCGGGTGGCCGTTTCTGACAAGCCAGAGGGTCCTTTTCTTGCCCAAAAGAAGAATCCCAATATGTTTGGGAAGGGTTGTGATATCTATTTCCCCAGGTTTTTTCACAATCCACCCCCAAATAAAACCTTAAATGGGAACGGGGTTTTGGTTAACCATTTTTATACAGGTTCTGAAACCATTTATTCATCACCGTTAAAAGCTGTCGAAGTTGATACGGAGGGGATACTAAGGTTGAAATGGTGGAAACAAAATAACCTTTTAAAAGCCAGCAAATTTAATCTTTCATCAGACCAGAGGGTTAGTTCTGACAGATCTCCCCATGTTTTCAAAGAGACGTTTGATACAAATAAAATTGGTGTTATCGAATCGGAAATTAACCTGGTTAACGATGATCATGAAAAATCGCCCGCCGGCTTTTACTTTGAAGCAAACAGCGATTCGGGATATGTTCTCCTTTTCAATAAAAAAGAGACCGTTTTTGGAACCATGAACAGCAATGGAACGAATTTAAAAATCACAGTAAGAATTAACCGGGATATAGATTTTGCGGATAAAAGCTTTGTAAGAATAGTATTTAAACGGGATATGATGGAAGCTTATCTGAATGACTATCTTGTGATGCTTAAGCGGATGAAATGGACAGGTAAACCCGGAGTTATTGGAAACAATATTGATCCCGATAAAATAAATGCCTGGGTACACGATTAAATGATATTTAATCCCGGACAGGAAAGGAGAATATCTTCAAACAATTTAGTAAGAAAAAGATGAGGAAAATTAATTTTATTTTGGTGCTTAATTTACTGTTCTCTGTAAACTCAATTGGGCAAAATATAACGAACAGATTGTTATCTGACAGTGATTTTAAATACCTTGAAGAGCTTACCAAAGATGTGGTCGAGCGCTCGCGCATTCATCCCAATCAAGTGATATCGAAAGAATTTAGAGGCAACAATAGCGGAGGGACTTTAATCCGACCCGGAGGAAGCGATTGTTATCCTGCCTTTTGGATACGTGACTATGCGATGTCTCTTGAAAGCGGGTTCATAACACTGGAAGAGCAAAAACACATGCTGGTACTAACCGCCTCAGGTCAGTGCGATCAAACCTGGATATCGGATGGAGGTTGTATGATTCCGATGGGCGCTATTCCCGATCATATTCGAATTGATGACAGCAGGCCTATCTATTTCCCCGGAACTTACGACTATAAAGACCAGGGAAACAAAAAATGGGGGATGATGCCTCCCTATTGTGATCAGTTTTTCTTTATCGATATGGCCTATTTTTACACCAAAAATAGCGTATCAACTCGTTTGTTAACCCAAAAGATAAAGGGCATCACGCTGATTGACAGGCTTGAGCTGTCCTATAAAACTGCTCCCACCAAACAAGACGGACTTCTCGTTTATGCAACAGAGGATTTCAGAGGCGTCGACTTTGGATTTCGGGATGTTATCACAATCACCGGTGAGCTTTGTATGCCGTCGTTGCTAAAGTATAAGGCTTCGCTCGAACTGGCTGAGCTTTTTGAATTATTGAAAAAGAAAGATAAAGCAGAAATCTATCGTATGAATGCCAGGCGACTTAAAGAGGAGATACCTCAGCATTTTTCAGATCCCCGCGGGATGTTGTTAGCCTCAACGGGAAAAAGCAGGCAAGCAGATATCTGGAGCACGGTTATGGCTATTTACTGTGGTATTATTGAAGGAGAACAGGTGCTCAATGCATCACGCACGATAACTGAAGGATATAAAAAAGGGCTGCTGGCGAAATCCGGAAATATCAGGCATGTATTTATTGGTGAAGATTTTAGTGAAAAATCAGCCTGGGAAAAAAGTCTTGTACGAAAGGGCGATTATCAAAATGGAGGCTACTGGGGAACCCCAACAGGATGGGTTTGCTCCGCTATTGCCAAAACGGATCTTGCCACTGCACAACAGCTGGCCAAAGAATACATTGATAATTTGCGTGCAGGTGATTATCGCAAAGGTGGTGAGTTTGGCGAACCCTGGGAATGTTATAATTTAGAGGCACCGCAAAACGCCATTTATATGACTACCGTTACCTCTCCGTATACTGTCTTTAAATCCTTGCCAAAATAATGATAATCTTATAATATTCAGTATATTTATATTTAATTCAATAAACTAAAACTAATGAATAACAAATTTAAGATTGGAATGATTTTGGTACTGCTACTTGCAACTTTGGCCATGCAGAATACCGCAACTGCTCAGTTAAAAGCGGAAACTGCCGAGCAGAAGAGCAAACGTATGGAATGGTGGACCGATGCCCGGTTTGGGATGTTTATCCACTGGGGGTTATACGCATTGCCGGCTCGTCATGAGTGGGTAAAGAATGCGGAAAGGATGACCAATGAACAGTATCAGAAGTACTTTGAGGAGTTTAATCCTGATCTCTATAATCCAAAAGAATGGGCCAGGATGGCCAAAGAGGCAGGGATGAAGTATGTTGTACTAACGGCAAAACATCACGAAGGGTTCTGTCAGTTTGATTCAAAGTTTACCGATTACAAATCCACGAATACTCCCTTTGGCAGGGATGTTATCAAGGAATATGTCGAAGCATTAAGGGCAGAAGGACTAAAAGTTGGATTCTACTATTCATTGATCGACTGGCATCACCCCGATTATACCATTGATGATAATCATCCTCAGCGTCAGGTTTCAGATTCAGCCTACACCCGGTTAAATAAGAATCGCGATATGTCGAAATACCGTGAATATCTAAAAAATCAGGTGCGCGAACTATTAACCAACTATGGTGAGATCAGCGTAATTTGGTTCGACTTCTCCTTCCCTGGCAAACATGGAAAGGATCACAAAGACTGGGGTTCAGAGGATCTTCTGAAAATGGTCCGTACCCTTCAGCCAGGAATAATTATTGACGACCGTCTGGACCTTAAAGATCAGGATGGTGGATGGGACTTTGAATCTCCTGAACAATACAAGGTAGAGAAATGGCCTACACGTAACGGTAAAAAAATTGCCTGGGAAACCTGCCAGACCTTCTCCGGATCATGGGGATACTACCGTGATGAGAATACCTGGAAAAGTACACCACAGTTATTGGAGTTGCTTATCGAGTCGGTTAGCAAGGGGGGTAATTTACTACTCAATGTTGGACCAACGGCACGCGGAGTTTTTGATTTCAGGGCCCAGGATCGGTTGAGGTCGATGGGTGAATGGATGAAATACAACAACCGTTCGATCTACAATTGCACCGAAGCGCCGGCTGAATTCGTAGCACCTGCCAATACACTTCTGACCTATAATCCAAAGACAAAAAGATTGTATATCCATTTACTCAGCTACCCAATGGGTAATTTGGTGCTTAAAAATATGGGTGATAAAGTCAAATACATTCAATTTCTGCACGATGCCTCGGAGATCAAATTCAGCAAAGGTGATGGGCAAAATAATTTGAATCTTGAACTTCCGGTTCAGAAACCACCTGTTGAAATTGCAGTGCTTGAGGTTATCCTGAAATAGCTCTGAAAAAACAAACACTGAATTTAAAACCATCCTGGGATCATCTGCTCTTGCCGGATGATCCCATTTGGACCTTTTAACCAAATTATTTTAACTTAGACCCTGAAGGTCTTTTGTTACCATTAAAGGAATACTGACCTTATAATCACACGGAATGAAAAAAACAAGATTTTTGCCGATACTCCTGTTTTTTGTCTTTTTTTACAGCTGTTCTGACAATTCCCAAAAAGCGGAACAACTAATCAAAGCCTATGATATTGATTTTAACTGGGGTGAGGGAGGTCCCAACGGATTTGCCAGGCCTGGTCTTTGGGCCGATGCCAATCCTGCTGATCATGTCAACTGGTACTCCGATCTGGGATGTAACGTGATCCAGTCATTTGCGGTTTCCTGTAACGGATATGCCTGGTACAAAAACGGTATTGTTCCAGAGCAACCTGGATTAAAAACTGATTTTCTTACCGATCAGGTGAAGCTTGCTCATGAGAAAAATATCCGGGTGTTTGGCTATTTCTGCGCAGGGTCCAATACACGGTGGGGGCAGGAACATCCCGATTTAAGTTACGGAATCCCTTCCAATCCTCACATCCCCTATACAACCACCTATCTGGACTTTCTGTGCACTTCGATTGAGGATGCGATAATAAAGACCGGTATGGATGGGGTTTTTATCGACTGGCTATGGAATCCCGGAGCGACTATGGAACCCTACCCTCCACTCAAATGGCTGGATTGCGAACAGCAAATGTACGTTGAGCTTATTCACCAACCGTTCCCGGGAAAGGATAAAATTACCCCGGAAATTGAGCTTCAGTTCAGACGCAAAGCGATTGACAGATGCTGGAAACGGATCAGAGCTACGGTCAAAAAAACAAACCCTGACTGCATTATTTGGCTCACATCATGCCAGCTTATAAGCAAAGATATTGCAGGATCAGACATGCTGAAAGAGGTCGACTGGGTATTGAACGAAGCTGGTGATATCGCCACTACTTCAACTGTCCGCAATATGCTGGGGCCACAAACCCGTCTGGTAACCTGCCTCGCAAACTGGAACGGACAGGATCCGACCAAAATAATACCCGCAGCGATAAAAGAGAATGTAGGACTTTATGGGTTTACGAAACCGGTTTTAGGTTCCATCATGCCGCCGGTTGATTACTATCTTTCGAAACCGGTTGATAGCCTTAAAGGTGATGAGCGGAATATTGCCGTTCTTGCCAGGGCATTTAAAAATTTACCCATTGATTATGTAAAAAAATGAAAATTAAAAGAATTTCTGCTACCTTAATTGTACTCTTCTTTGCATTTCTATCGAATGCACAAAACATCAATATTATCCCGCAACCGAAAGAAATAATAATCAGGAAAGGAAATTTTGCCCTCACTGGGCAAACCGTTATTTCATACAACGATCCGCAGCTTAAATTTCTTGCGGATTATACTTCAACAACCATGGTGTCGTTGAATAAACTAAAACTGACTGTAAAGAACTATAATGGAACTCAGCCCAATATTCAGTCAATCAATTTAATACTTGATGGGAAAGCAAATACGGCGAAGGAAGGATATCTTTTAAGTGTAACATCATCAGCAATTTCGGTCAGGGGGACCACCTCACAGGGAATTTTTTATGGTGTACAAAGTCTGTTGCAACTGATTCCGCTTAAGGGAGATTCCAAAATTCAGGCACTTGAAATTCAGGATGAACCCCGTTTTGCCTGGAGAGGGTTGCTTCTTGATGTAAGCCGTCATTTCTTTACAATCGATGAAGTTAAACAGCTTATCGATCAGATGGTCACCTATAAGTTCAACCTGCTTCACCTCCATCTGTCAGACGATCAGGGGTGGCGCGTTGAGATAAAAAAGTTACCCGAACTGACAAAAATTGGGGCATGGAGAGTTCCCCGCACCGGATTATGGTGGGACCGCGAACCACCTCAGGAAGGTGAAGCTGCAACTTATGGAGGATTTTACACCCAGGATCAGATCAGGGACCTTGTCGCTTATGCTTCTAAACGACATGTCGATATTTTACCTGAAATAGATGTTCCAGGCCATAGCCTTGCTGCAATTGCTGCATATCAGAATCTTTCGTCCACCAAATTGCCTTACAAGGTAAATCCAGGCTCCAAATTTTATACAATTGATGACAATTCACTGTGTGCAGGAAGGGAATCTACGTTTGAATTTCTAGATACTGTTTTTACGGAAATAGCTGAACTATTTCCGTTTGAATATATCCATATTGGCGGTGACGAATGTTATAAGGGGTTCTGGAAAAAGTGCGATGATTGCCAGAAACGGATCAAAGATAATGGGTTAAAAGATGAGAATGAACTGCAGAGTTATTTCATCAAACGCCTTGAGAAAATACTTCAGCAAAAGGGGAAAAAACTCATGGGTTGGGATGAAATCCTCGAAGGGGGTCTGGCCCCCAATGCTTCAGTGATGAGCTGGCGTGGAATGGAGGGTGGCATTGCTGCCGCAAAAGCCAACCATCATGTGGTTATGAGTCCTAATACATTTGCCTATCTTGACCTCTACCAGGGTGATCCATCCATCGAACCACCAACCTACAGCATGTTGCGCCTGAATACCGTTTATAATTTTGAACCTGTCCCTGCAGGGATTGATTCCACTTTTATTCTTGGGGGACAAGGGAATTTATGGTCGGAGAGCGTCCCGACATTCCGGCATGCAGAGTACATGTTCTGGCCGCGCTCTTTTGCCCTGGCAGAAGTTCTTTGGACTCCCCGTCAAGGAAAAAACTGGAACGACTTTATTCGCCGCACCGAATCCCGCTTGAACCTTCTTACCAATGGTGATATCAATTACGCCCGGAGTTTTTATGATGCAGTGATCACTCCGTCAAAAGATGAAAAGGGGAATCTTTTAATACAGGTTGATACAGAAATTGAAGCGATGGAGATCTTTTACACATTCGATAATACCTATCCTGATCATCACAGTACAGTCTGCAAAAAAGGAGAAAAGCTCTCAATACCAAAAGATGCTGATACTTTCAGGGTTACCACTTACCGGGATGGGAAACCGATTGGGCGAATTATTACAGTCCCGCTGAAGGAGCTGGAAAAAAGAATCAATTAAATATCTATAATGCAAGTCATTATCTGATAATATACATTTAAAACAGACAACTAATGGAACGCAGATCTTTCCTGAAGAATACCACCACCGCGGCAGCCGGTACAATTCTGATGCCTGCAATAGTGCCATCGACAGTTTTTGGGAAAAATGCTCCGAGTAATAAAATCAATGTGGCTCAGATCGGCTTTGGCCGAATAGCAATGACCCATGATTTGGCCGAGACTCTCCGCTTTGATGAAGCACGCATTATTGCAGTTGCTGATCTTGATTCGAACCGGGTATTGAAAGGGAAACAATTCATCGAGGATTTCTACTCCAAACAATCCGGAAGTAAAACCTCCGTTGAGGTGAAAACCTATGGCGATTACCGTGAGATGCTGCTTCGAAAGGATATTGATGCTGTCATGATTTCGACTCCTGATCACTGGCATGCACAGCCCGCCATTGAGGCTACCCTTGCCGGGAAAGATGTTTATCTCCAGAAGCCTACCTCACTGACGATCGCTGAAGGACGCTTGCTCGCAGATACTGTTAAACGTAAAGGGACAATCCTGCAAATGGGAACGCAGCAACGGGCAATGCCTCAATTCCGTCTTGCCGCAGAGTTGGTTCGCAATGGGAGGATTGGAAAACTTCATACCGTGAAAATTGGTTTACCCGGCGACCCATCGGGTCCCGAGGTACCACAGATGCCGGTTCCAAAAAATCTGAATTACGACATGTGGCTGGGTTCTACTTCCGAGGTATATTATACCGAAATGCGCGTTCATCCGCAAAATAGCCTGACCGACCGCCCGGGATGGCTTCGGTGTGAACAGTTTGGCGCCGGCATGATCACCGGTTGGGGGCAACACCATTTCGATTCTGCCGCCTGGGGTATGGACACCGAATATACAGGACCATTGTCAATTAATGCTATGGCTCAGTTTCCCAAATCGGGACTCTGGGATGTTCATGGTGATTTTATCGCGGTTGCCGAATATCAAAATGGAATTACCATGCTAACAAGTGGCGGGTATCCAAACGGAATCAGGTACGAGGGGAGTGAAGGATGGATCTTCGTTACCCGGGGGGATTATTCCGCAACTGCGAGCGATCCGGTTTCAAAAAGTAAAAGCAGCAAAGCGCTCGATGCGAGTGATCCGAAAATTCTTAATTCGGTAATCGGTGAAAATGAGATCCACTTATATAAAATCGATAACCAACATGGGAACTGGCTCGACTGCATCAAAACCAGGAAAACGCCCATCTCGCCTGTGGAGATTGGTCATCGGGCTTGTTCAATCTGTCTGATTACCCATATTTCGATGAAATTGGGACGCAAGTTGGAGTGGAATCCCCTAACAGAGCAGTTTGTAAATGACGCTGAAGCCAATATAATGTTGTCGCGTTCACAACGATATCCGTATGGGACAAGTTTTATAAAAATAAATTAACCACATTAGGCACATAGAACACAATAGGTTCGTAGTTCTAATGTGTTCTATTGTGCCTATGTGGTGAAATGAAAAATTCAGATATGAACAAATTAAAATCAATAGCAATTCTTGTTGCCCTGACGGTTGTATTTTCTAACTCCCGGGCGGCGATGATTAATGCTGTAAAAATCGGTTCGAAAATTAATGTAACCATCAACGGGAATTTTTTCACGAGCTACATTTTCTCCTCCGATGAGAAGTATCCGTTTTTCTATCCGGTAAACGGTCCCCTGTCAGGAGGTTCGGTTACCTCGATGCGAAATGGTGAATACCCTCATCATAGCTCCCTTTTTTTTGGGTGTGATCTTCTGAATGGAGGGAATTACTGGCAGGAGGGACCCGATCGTGGTCGGATCATCTCTGTCAATGCTGAGATTCTTAAGGAAGGGGGAGATACGGTGGTCATAAAAGATGAGTGCATCTGGATAAGGCCCGGTGCGTTGTCTCCGATAAAAGACAATCGACTAATTACCATCACAGCTCCATCGGCAACAGTAAACCAGATTGATGAAGAGATCTCTATGGTTATGCTAATGGATGTTTCAATTTTTAAAACGAACCACTCCTTGTTTAGCGCCAGAATGGCTGCAGACCTTTCGGTCAAAAACGGTGGGACTATGGTTAATGCCGAAGGTGCCAAAGGGGAAAAGGAGACCTTTGGAAAGGCTTCTCCCTGGATTGATTATTATGGCAGACGGGGTGATTTTACCGAAGGATTAGCCATCTTTCAGCATCCCTCCAATCGGGGATACCCATCACCCTGGTTTACCCGCGATTACGGATTTATCTCACCAACACCAATGTTTTGGCCGGAAAACGGTGTGGAGACATTTTTCACAAAAGGGGAAACTCTGAAGCTGAAGTACCGCGTTATTGTTCATGGAGGAAGCGCTAAAGAGGCAAAAATTAAAGAGCTGTTTGAGATATATAAAAAACAAAACTAATGAGAAGATCAATTCTGCCAATTATGACGCTTATATTAATTGTTGTCCTTAATTCCTGCGCAGATAATGGGAAAGGCAATAAAAAAGATGGTTTTACAGCTACCCGGTTTACAGGAGCAAAAGGGGAGGTGAAACTTATCACGCTCGATCCGGGCCATTTTCATGCAGCACTGGTTCAAAAGAATATGTATGATCAGATAAATCCCGAAGTCTTTGTCTATTCACCTGCTGGAAAAGATGTTGATGAACATGTGAAAAGAATTCTGGGATATAACACCAGAGCTGAAAACAAGACAGCCTGGTTTGAGAAAGTTTATCGCGGAAGCGATTATCTCGAAAAAATGCTTTCTGAAAAGAAGGGCAATGTGGTCGTAGTCTCGGGTAATAACAGGATTAAAAGCGATTATATCAGGAAGTCAGTTGAGGCAGGGTTTAATGTTCTGGCAGACAAACCAATGGTAATTACGGCAGAGCAATTCCCTCTTCTGGAAGACGCATTCAAAATTGCTCAGAAGAATGGGGTATTGCTCTATGATATCATGACAGAACGGTTTTCTGTAACAACGATGCTTCAGCGCGAACTCTCGATGGATCCTCAGGTATTTGGGAATCTCGAACGGGGCACGTCTGAAAAGCCGGCCATTGAGATGACCAGTGTCCATTATTTTTATAAAAATGTATCGGGTAATGTGTTGGTCCGTCCGGCATGGTTTTTTGATGTAAACCAGCAGGGTGAGGGGATCGTTGATGTGACCACACACCTGGTGGATCTGGTTCAGTGGGAATGCTTCCCCGAACAGATCCTTCAGAAAAATGATATTCAGATTCTTACCGCAAAACGGTGGCCAACCCTTTTCACCAAAGAAGAATTTAAGGAGGTTACCCATTTGGATTCTTTCCCGGAATACCTTTCCGCGGCAGTAAAGGATGGACAATTGAATGTTTTTGCAAACGGCGAAATAGTCTATAAACTCAAAGGAGCAGTGGCAAAAGTTACGGCTGTCTGGAATTATAAAGCGCCGGAAGGTGAAGGAGATACCCATTATTCGATTATGCGCGGTTCCCTTTCGACCCTGGAAATTCGCCAGGGGAAAGAGGAGAAAAATGATCCGACCCTTTACATCACCATAAATAAGAGTGTAGATTCCAGGTTGTTTGCTGATCATCTTACCAGTGTGATTAAAACACTTCCCCAGGAAGGTTTGGCCATTGAGAAAGTAGGAGAGAGAAGCTGGAAAGTGGTTATTCCTAATAGCTTGATAGTCGGACATGAAGCCCATTTTGCCCAGGTGACTATGAGATATCTTGAATACCTGAAGGCAGGGAAGCTTCCGGAGTGGGAGGTTCCCAATATGATTACCAAGTATTATACGACGACCTCCGCACTAAAGTTTGCGAAAGGGGGTAACTAAATTTAATCAAATGCAGATGTTAAATAGCTCCGAACTAAAAAAAAGGAGCTATTTGATTGACGATGCGGGAAGATGTTTGGTCTTTCCGATTGAAAAATTCGGTTATTACTTCAGGTAGTTTTTAATAAACTTCTCTTTTTGCTTATAAATACCAGTCTCCCAATTTTTTAATAAATCACCGGAAGGGGCATAATGGGGGCGATAAGGGACAGCCAGAATGGTCTTTTTCCCTTTCGCCTGATTGACAGCTGCATAAATTGAAGTGGACGGACATGTATTGTCAATCAACCCTATCTCAACTAAAATAGTTGCCCTGGATCTTTTCAGGAGGTGAGCATTGTCAAAATAGGGGAGCGTTGCCAACTGTTTTTCCATGTCCCCTTTATGGTCCAAGGGTTGCGGCCACCCCCCTTTGAATCCTGCAATTCCGCCACCCCAGTCACACATCGCAGGGACCGTAGCGACAACTGCACCAACCCGCTGGTCAAGGCCTGCTGCTGCCAATGCCTGGCCACCGCCCTGACTTTCACCGATTACCAGAATTCGTTTGCCATCCCATTCCGGTTGACTCGTCAGGAAGTCGATTGCCCGCATCAGCCGCAGATACATTCCCCGAAAGTAAAAGTCATTTCGGTTCTCCATCCCCTGGAAATAATAGTCTTTCAGCTCTCCTTTTTCCAATCCTATATAGTATTCCTCGGGCTGTCCGTTAAGCATACCGTGTGCATTCAGATCAAAACACAATGCTCCTTTTCCCATTTGTGCATAATAGAGTGCCAATTCCGGTTCCGATCGGCACCACGATCCTTTTACCCCTGCGGCATGAACGGATAAAACAATGGGCAAAGATTTGAGGCTGGCTGATTCAGGTTTGGCAAAATAACCCCTGGCCGGTTTTGGACCTGTGCAATTTAACTCCAGATCGACACAACTATAGCCATTCACACTCACCTTTTTTGAAATCGTCTTTGCCTCAAGGGGTAAATCATGCAACATTTTTCGCTCTGAATCCCAGAATTGATCAAAATCTGGTGGGCAGGCTGTTCCGGATTTAAATTTCTCCGGGGCCACAACAAATCCGGTAGAAGCGCTCTCTGAGGTTGTACTTGCCTCGATAATTCCGGATGAGGGGTGAGTGAATTTTTCATCAAAAATCACAATTGGGGTACCCATATATTTCACCATTCGTCGTGAAACGTCAGGATTGTAGTTCTTCCTGATTTTAACAGCAACCGAATCGCGGCCATGATCTTTGAGAATCATCGTGATTACGATTCTATCCCCATCTTTATAGATCCCGCCTGGATGGGATTGTTTCAGGATGATATTTTGCCCCTGAACCTCAGTCAGGATTCCGATTATAAAGATTATCGCAAGGAGGATTTTGTATATTTTTTTCATGAAAATATCCAAGTAAAATTAATCAGCAGTCTATATCAGATAATTTATCAGGCAGGGGATTTTGTCGATGTTATTCTAAATTAAACCAATCACTGACCAGGACAGTTTTATCTTCAGGTTCACAGCGATGCCGGAATTCATTTGTTTTATTGTTATAGATATAATCTTTTCCCCAAAACACATGGTTTTTCTGAACCTGTCTTATTCCGTCGAGAATAAAATAGAGTTCGTCATCGGTCATCGTCGGATGGAGTGAAAGCCTGATCCACCCGGGCTTTTGTGAAAGATCGCCAAAATTTATCCGCTCGGTTATTTTGTGTGACTGGTCATGGCTCACATCAAGCAGAAAATGTCCGTATGTTCCGGCGCAGGCGCAACCACCCCGCACTTGAATTCCAAATTTGTCGTTAAGCAATTTAACGGCCAGATTAAAATGGAGGTGTTCTATATAAAAAGAGATGATCCCCAACCGGTTACGGATGTTGTTTGCCAGAATATGAAGCTCATCAATTTTTTCCAGTTCACTGAACGCAATTCGGACGAGTTCTTTTTCCCGCCGGGCGATGTTTTCGATTCCCATGCTGTTCTTCAGTTCAATACACAGGGCAGTTCTGATCGTTTGCAAAAAGGGTGGAGTTCCTCCATCCTCCCGTGCTTCGATATCATCGACATATTTGAATTCCCCCCAGGGGTTGGTCCAGTCGACCGTTCCACCACCCGGATTATCGGGGACAGAGCTGTTATAGATTGCCGAATTAAAGACTAAAACACCAGAACTTCCGGGACCGCCCAGGAATTTATGCGGCGAAAAGAAGATAGCATCGAGTGCCTGAAGGGGATCTTCAGGATGCATATCTATTTTCACATAGGGAGCTGAGGCTGCAAAATCGACAAAGCATAATCCTCCGTTTTCATGCATGATCCGTGCCATCTCATGATAGGGAGTGGAGATTCCTGTAACATTTGAACAGGCTGTAAATGAGCCAATCTTCATTTTCCGGTCTCCGTATTTTGCCAGCTCAAGTTTCAATTGCTCAGGGTCGGCAAGAAGCTCCCTGTCGGGGGCAAGTTGTACGATATCGGCTATCGTTTCGAGCCATGAGGTGTGGTTTGAATGATGCTCCATATGGGTGATGAAAACCACAGGACGATCTTCCGCAGGCAACCGATCAAGTTTGTCGATCTTGTGCATTGCCCTGAATCCCAATATTCGCTGAAATTTGTTAATCACGGTGGTCATTCCTGAACCTGCGTTTATAATCACATCACCAGGTCCGGCGTTGACATGCTCTTTGATCTTTTTCTGTGCCAGATGGTACGCCTTAGTCATAAGTGTACCCGTCTCAGAAGTCTCAGTGTGTGTATTTCCCACAAAAGGGCCAAACTGGTTTATGATCCGCTCTTCTATCGGTCGGTAAAGTCTTCCACTTGCGATCCAATCGGCATAAACGATCTTTTTCTCTCCGTAAGGTGATTGAAAAGTCTGGTTTACTCCAATAATTTCATCCCTGTATTTCTTAAAATAGTGCTCCATCTGTTTATTTAATCAGATAAGATTCAGGATCTTTTCCTGTTATAATCTGATGGCAATGATACCAAGAATCACCTGCAAAAAACATGAGTTTTATTCCATCTTTTTTACCCCTTTTACCGGTTTGGGAATAAGTTGATGGAGATCGAAAATTACCAGCTCATTTTTCCCCTTTTTCAGCCATGGAGCAGGGCAGTACAACTGTTTTTGAGGCCCAATATTCCAGTACCTTCCCAGGTTGTGCCCGTTAATCCAGACCACCCCTTTCTCCCATTGCGATACATCAAGATAAGTGTCGCCGGTTGTTGCCAATTCAAATTCACCTTTGAAGAAATTGCCTGGCTTTGAAGAAGTGGCTGAGGCTGAAAATTTCAAATGGCTCAGGTAGGTTTCATCAAATGGGAGGGTGAAAACCTTCCAGTTCATCAGTGTCATCCCATCCAGCGAAACACGTTCCGTAATTCCTTTACGGTCAATCATGTATTCCGCAAAATTAATTCGGCCCATCCCTTCTACAAGAATGTCGAGTTGCGGATTGGCAGTTGTTGCTTCAGGCAACTCGATGATATTCTCTGCCTTGCAGCGGTCGAGTTTGCCGACGAACTTCCCGTCGATAAAGATTGTGGCATAATCGTGAAGTTCTGTAATGCGGAGTTTCCCCTTTTTGTGACCGATCAGGTTCGTGCGGTAAAGGATAAAGCCGGCTTTCTGTCCGAACATCTCCATTGGTTTTGGTTGTGGTGTTACAATAGCTGGCGGAAGGTTATCCCAGACAGAGCCTGTTGAAGTAAACTTGATTTCAGGTATTTCGATTACCGGATTTTCAGCAGGTATTGGTGTTTGTTTTAAAGTAGCTGGTTGATATTTGGCCAATAAATTACGTAAAGCATAGTATTTTGGAGTTGGCTGACCCATCTCATTAATCGGTGCATCGTAATCGTAACTGGTCACATCAGGTTGATATTGGGTTGGATTAAAGGCATTTGCTCCTGCCCAGTAGCCAAAGTTTGTTCCACCGTGAATCACATAGAAATTGAATGATTTTTTATGATCCATTAACCACTTTACATCCTTTAGTAACCCCAAGGTATCGGGCCGTTGCCATTTTTCTCCCCAATGGGTGAGCCACCCTGGATATAATTCGCTGGTAAATGAAGGGACATTGGGGTTTGCTTTGGTCGCCTGGTCGTATTCAGCGTCACTTGCAGCCGGATCAAGACCGATTGCTGCATCGGGTAACGAACCTGCTTCAAGCATAAAGGGGGTTGCTCCATCAGCAGTATAAAATGGAACCTTAATCCCATTATTTTTCCACACTTCCTGAATCCATTTCATATAGCGCCTGTCGTTCCCATAACTTCCGTACTCATTTTCAACCTGAACCATCAGGATCGGGCCACCGTTGGTCACCTGTAAATCTTTTACCTGAAGAGCCAACTGTTTGATATACCTGTCAACACCTTCAAGATAGCGGGGATCCATGCAACGAACTTTAATATCAGGAATCTTAAGCAGATAGGATGGGAGCCCCCCAAATTCCCATTCGGCGCATACGTATGGCCCGGGGCGCAAAATAAGATACATTCCCTCCTCTTTTACAATTCTGATGAACTGGGCAATATTGTGATTCTCTGTTTGAAAATCAAACTTTCCGGGTTCCGATTCGTGGTAATTCCAGAAAACATACGCAGCAATCGTATTGCATCCCATCGCTTTGGCCATTTGAATCCGGTGACGCCAATATTCAACAGGAATCCGGGCAGGATGCATTTCACCGGAAATGATCTGAAATGGTTTCCCGTCAAGCAAAAAATCTGTTTTGGATAAAGTGAAGGAGTGGGTAGCCGTCTGACCAATTGAATAAAGATTAACCATTCCGAACAGACAAAGAAGTGCAATTATTTTACGCATAGTGAAAGTTTTAGAAATCTGATTTGCGTGTAAAGTTAGGGAAAAGTGACGGTTCAAACAGCAATTAAATCCTATTTAGATTTATGATATGTTTTAAAATTTAGTAAATGGAGAAATAGGCTGCCTTATAATTTTATAGCAAACTTTTTTAACCGCGCATCAACCATATGAGCTGGGATAATTTGCGTAATACTGTTGGCAACGGCATTCATTAATCCTTCCCGTACGTAATGGTGACGAATTACCAGCGCTATTTCGCGCGTAGCTTCAGGACGTACGATTTTGCGAAGATTAAGTTTTTGTGTTTCAGTGAGTAATGCAATATGCAATTCAGGAATAACCGTGTAACCGCCGTTGTAATCGACGATCTTCACCAGTGTGTCGATACTTCCGGCTTCATAAGTAGGAGTAAATGTCTTATTTTCACAAAAATTAAGCACCTGGTTTCTGAGGCAATGTCCCTCAGCCAAAACCCAGAGGTGTTCCATGGGCATTTCGCTGGTGGAGATCTCCTGCTGACTGTAAATCGGTTCGTCAGGCGAAATATAGGCCACAAATTTTTCGTAATAAAGCGGCACCTCCAGAATTTTTGGGTCGTTCAAAGGGGTTGACAAAATGGCCATGTCTATTTCGGCCGTGTGAAGCCTTCGGATTATGGACTCCGTTCTCATTTCATTAATCTTCAGTGAAATATTGGGATACTCCTTGCGAAAAGTAGCAATCAGGCCAGGTAAAATATAGGGGGCAACGGTAGGAATTATAGCCAGCGAAAGTGAACCAGTCAGCGAACCTTTCTCTGTCAGAATATTTTCCTGCAATTGCCTGACATTAAACAAAATTACCTGCGCATGGTGTATCACCATAAGGCCGGCTTCCGTTGGTACAATAGGGTGGGCTGACCGGTCAAAAATCCGGCAACCAAACTCATCTTCAAGCTTTTGAATCATGGCACTTAAGGTCGATTGGGTTATGCCACACAGTTCAGCCGCACGCACAAAATGTCGCGTTTTGTCCAATGCTATAATATATTCCAGTTGTTGAAGAGTCATCTGATTTATCTATGAAGTATTAAAGTAAAAGTGAAACTGCGCATAAACCTTTGTGTTCGGTTTTCATGAATTTACAATCGGTTACCGACATCAGGACTAAATAACCTTCCCTGGTTCATTCATTACAGATTTTTTTGAATGCACAAAGATATATCGTTTTTATCAATATAGTTATTGATAATATCTGTTTGATAAATAAAAGTGTACGACATACTTTTGTATCATCAAAATTAAATGATCACAAACAGAATCAGTATTAACAAATAAAAATTAAAAATTATGTCTCAAATTGGAAAAGAAATTGTGGACTTTAAAGTTCAGGCTTTCACTAACAACGAATTTAAACAAGTAACAAAAAATGATGTGTTGGGTAAATGGTCAGTATTTTTCTTCTACCCCGCCGATTTTACATTTGTATGTCCGACTGAGTTGGAGGATTTGGCCAGTAAATACAGCGAATTTAAAGCTGCCAATACCGAAATCTACTCTGTGTCGTGTGACACCCATTTCGTACACAAAGCGTGGCACGATACCTCTGATACGATTAAAAAAATCAATTATCCGATGCTTGCTGACCCGACTGGTGTATTGGCCAGAGGTTTCGATGTAATGATTGAGGAGGTCGGTCTTGCTGAACGGGGTACATTTATCGTTAATCCAAAAGGGGAGATTGTTGCCTATGAGGTGATTGCCGGAAATGTAGGACGGAATGCAGAAGAGCTGCTTAGACGTCTGCAGGCGCTTCAGTTTGTTGCCAGTCATCCTTCAGAAGTTTGCCCGGCCAAATGGAAACAAGGTGCCGAAACGCTAAAGCCAAGCATTGACCTTGTCGGGAAAATTTAATTACCTCTATATATATCAAATCAACAGGGAGAAACTGTAAAGGAATCTCCCTGTTTTAAAACTCCCTCTCATGTTAGAACAACCAATCAAAGATCAAATAAGCACACTTTTCGAAGGATTAAAATCCAGGTATACCTTTAATATTGACGTAAGCACTGATCATCCAAACCGCGAGGAACTGATCGGATTACTTCAGGAGGTGGCATCCTGTTCCGATAAAATTAATTGTAATGAAACTGGTGGCGAGGGGCTGAGTTTTACGATTCTGAAAGATGGGATTCCGTCACAAATAAAATTTCGAGCTGTTCCAACCGGACATGAGTTTAGCTCTTTACTGCTTGCTATTCTGAATATGGACGGTATCGGGAAGAATATACCTGATGAACTTATTATCAACCGCATTCAGGCTCTGACAGGCAACATCCTTATTCAAAGCTATATTTCACTTACGTGTACAAATTGTCCCGATGTTGTCCAGGCCCTGAATATGCTTTCAATCCTCAATAGTACGATTCATCACGAGATTGTAGATGGAGCGATTAACCAGGAAGAGGTGGATCAGCTTAATATTCAGGCAGTACCTTCTGTTTATGCGAATGGAGAGTTGCTCCATGTTGGTCGTGCCACCCTTGGGGAATTACTGACAAAACTTGAGGAGAAATTTGGTACGAATTACAACGCTTCAGTTGCTGAATCAAAATACTACGATGTTATTGTTGCCGGAGGGGGTCCTTCCGGAGTCTCGGCAGCGATATATTCAGCCCGAAAGGGATTAAAGGTGGCCATAGTGGCCGATCAGATTGGGGGACAGGTTGTCGAAACGGTAGGCATTGAAAATATGATTTCAGTTCCACAAACAACGGGTAAGCAGTTGGTTGCGAATCTTAAAACTCATCTTAAGGAATACCCTATCGAGATACTTGAAAACCGGAAAATAGACCAGATTGATTTGGTAGATGGTCAAAAACAGGTAATTACTTCACTGGGTGAAAAATTGGCAGCTCCCGCACTGATTATTGCGACGGGTGCCAGCTGGAGGCGTTTGAATGTTGCGGGCGAGAGCCAATACATCGGTTCGGGAGTGGCCTTTTGTGCCCACTGTGATGGCCCATTCTATAAAGGAAAACGGGTTGCGGTTATTGGGGGAGGTAACTCCGGACTCGAAGCTGCTATTGACTTGTCGTTCATTGCTTCAGAGGTTACTGTTCTTGAATATATGACAGAGCTTAAGGGGGATCAGATTCTTCAGGATAAGCTAAAAACACTACCCAATGTGAAAATAGTAGCCGGAGTGGAAACACTCCATATTGATGGTGATGGGACAAAAGTTACCGCATTGCAGTTCAAACATCGGAATACCGGAGAGACACAGCAACTGGATCTTGACGGAATTTTTGTTCAGATCGGGTTGACGGCCAACAGCCAAATTTTTAGCAAGCTCGTTGAGGTGAACAGGGTAGGTGAAATTATTATTGACAGTAATTGCAGGACCAATGTACCGGGTGTCTACGCCGCAGGTGATGTTTCTGTTGTTCCCTTCAAACAGATCGTAATCGCCATGGGTGAAGGATCAAAAGCTGCACTTTCCGCTTTTGAAGATAGGATCAAAGATAAACTTCTGTTAAATTGAGCTGGTTTTTCTGATTAAATTAAAAGTTTCTGTATGACGAACTCACTTTAAAAAGCAGAGTTCGTTTTTTTGTTTTCAGGTGAATTTATGAATAGCTAAATTTGTCTTGAAAATTTCAATTGTCGCACTAAAGTTTTATGTGTTAAATAAATTCGAAAATTTAAGTCCGGATAATTTTCAAATACTGCTGGAATATTTAATGGGACATTAACTATTAGATTTCCGATATATCACGCTGAATGGAAAAGAAAAGAGTCTTTCTCGCATTGCCTGTCGAACCGGTTGGTCCGGTAGTTGAAAGGATGAAAGAGTTGCAAAACTTACTTCAGGGCCACTATCATATCAAATGGGTAAGGAGTGAGAATTTACATTTAACACTCTATTTCTTTGGAGAGGTCGAGGTATATCAAATTCCGAATCTCATCGAATTTATCCGTTTATCTGTTCAATCTACACCTCCTTTTTCGTTTTCATTATTAGGTCCCGGTATTTTTAAAAAAGGGATAGAACCCCGGGTTTTATGGCTCGGAATAAAGGCAACTGATTCATTGTTTGAACTTAAGAAGGCATTGGACCAATCGATGTTGGCATTGGATTTTCATTCCGGGGAGAAGATATTCCGTCCCCATTTAACCTTAGGACGATTCCTCCCCAAACAGGGAATATCGCCGGTTCTGGATGGTGCAGTTAAAGAAATTCAACATTCAGTTGCAATAGAATATACATTGTCCAAACTTATCCTTTTTGAGAGCAGACTTTTTCCCGAGGGGCCCATCTATTATCCGATTGAAGTTTTCCCCTTAGGAGCATCCACTGAAAAATGGAACGAACACTCCTGGCCGGTTTAAGGGTCTCCGGTTAAATCCGGGATGGAGAAAGCCCTCTTCTCCAATCATTTTGCTCTGGATCTTCCGGGCAACGCATCAACTAAAATTAGAGATTCGGGAAAGTCTGTGTTGTTTCAATCCATAAAAATTTACTTCTTTGCAGATTAATAATCTGTTTTGGGACCTTTCTACTGTGTGTGGTTTCATCCGGATTTCCAACTAATTCAAGCGAAACTAATTAATCAATAAAGCGTTATGAGCAATTTGATCGAAAAAACTAAATCAGCGTACGAATATCCACTGCTTATTAAACAGCTGTTCCTGGCTCCGCTGGCTTATAACCCCAATCAGGAAATTATTTACCGGGATCAGCTCACCCTTACCTATAAATCCTGGCAGGAGCGGGTGCACCGTCTTGCGAATGCCCTGATTTCAATTGGCGTTAAACCGGGAGATACGGTGGCTGTTATGGATTATGATTCACATCGCTACCTGGAGGCATACTATGCAATTCCCATGATGGGGGCTGTCCTTCATACAATCAATATCAGACTCGCGCCTGAACAAATGATGTATACCATTGATCATGCCGAGGATGATGTTATTATTACCCACACCGATTTTCTGCCTATACTTGAAGGGATCAGGGGGCGGATTGCCGAGGGTCGCAAATTTATTTTAATTGATGAGGGGGGAGAGATTTGCAAGCACCATTTTCAGTTTGAAGGTGAGTATGAAACCATGTTGGCAGCAGCATCTCCCGAATTTGACTTTCCGGACTTTGACGAAAATACCCGTGCAACGACTTTTTATACAACCGGGACTACGGGTCTTCCAAAGGGGGTCTATTTCTCGCACAGGCAACTGGTCTTGCATACCCTTTCCACCGGAGCTGCACTTGCATCAAATTCTGTGCAGGGCCGTCTGCACCGGGAATCGATTTATATGCCACTAACACCCATGTTTCACGTGCATGCCTGGGGACTTCCATATATTGCAACCTTTTTAGGAACAAAACAGGTATATCCCGGTAAATATGTCCCGGCCATGCTTCTGAAACTCCTTGATATACATAAAGTGACTTTCAGCCATTGTGTGCCGACAATCCTAAATATGCTTTTAAAAGAGCCCTCCTCTGAACAATTTGATCTTTCCCGTTGGACCTGCATCATTGGCGGAGCCGCCTTGCCGCGGGCATTGGCCATTGAGGCTTTAAAACGAGGTATTGATGTTTTCGGAGGATACGGAATGTCTGAAACCTGTCCTGTATTATCGCTGTCCCAATTAACTGAAGATGAGCTTGATCTTACGCCAGAAGAGCAGGCTGATATCCGTTGCCGTACAGGAGTCCCCATCGGTCTGGCGCAAATGCGCGTTGTCGATGCTGAAGGGAAGGATGTGCCCAACGACGATAAGACATCCGGCGAAATCGTTGTTCGCTCCCCTTATTTAACCCAGGGCTATTTAAAAGATCATGTTCATTCCGAAAAGCTGTGGGATGGTGGATGGATGCATACCAATGATGTGGCTTGCGTCAATCAAAAGGGGAGCATCCGGATTACTGACCGGACCAAAGATGTTATAAAAGTAGGCGGAGAGTGGCTCAGTTCATTGGAGATTGAGGATGTTATTGCCAAATATGAAGGGGTTTCTGAGGTTGCAGTTATCGGATATCCCGATACCAACTGGGGAGAAGTTCCATTGGCCATCGTTGTGGCAAAAGCCGGTGCAACTTTTGAGGACCGGGATATTGCTCAAATCGTGAAAGCCAGCGTTGATACCGGCATACTACCCAGAGAAGCTATAACCTTAAAAGTTCAACGGGCAGATTTTATTGACAAAACCACTGTTGGTAAAATTAATAAGGTAGCACTACGCAGCAGGTTTTTGTAATAGTGAGAGTCTGACTTAAAGTCAGACTCTCACTATCCGGATAGCTAGGAAGGTTGAGATCTCACGGTTTCAATTTTTTTATATATACCGTAAATAGGGTACATAATTTACACCATATAAGGTATTTCAAGACCAAAATAAAAAGAGTAATCTTGCAAATAATATTTTAAAGGTCATTCATCCCCTTAAAATGGGTTGATTGAGTGAAAAAAGATGATTTTCATTCGATTTTCACAAAATATTACGCACAATTACTAAAATAATATTTTTATGAAATCACTATTTGCAATTTTAATCCTGAGTCTGATCGGATTTTCTTCCGTTCATGCCCAGGAGATAAAGGAATTTGATCTACAGGACATTATTGTTGTGGGAAACAGAGGAAGCGTCAGAACAAAATTAAATTCACCTGTACCTGTTGACGTTATCGATATCAAAAAAGTACAGTCGGCCATGCCGGTCAACAATCTGAATGATCTGGTGAACTATATCGTCCCCTCATTCAACAGCAACCGCCAATCAGCTGCTGACGGAACCGAGCATATTGACCCGGTTTCACTGCGTGGTCTTGGCCCCGATCAGGTTTTGGTATTGGTAAACGGGAAAAGGAGGCACACCACTTCATTGGTGAATTATCAAAATACGGTAGGCAATGGTTCGGTAGGGACCGATTTAAGCACCATTCCAATTTCGGCTGTTGACCGCATCGAAGTTTTAAGAGATGGCGCATCGGCCCAGTACGGTTCGGATGCGATTGCCGGAGTTATAAATATTATTCTGAAAAGCAGCGCCGGAGTAACAGCATCGGTAACCTCAGGACAAACCTCGAAAAATGACGGACAGACTGTTAACGTAGATTTAAACTACGGGACAAAACTGGGCACCGATGGGTTTTTGAATGTCACGGGATTATTCAACAACCGTGAAAAAACAAACCGGAGCCAGAATCATAACTTAATAATTTTCGACCAGTCTTCATTAGACAATTATTTTGCATATGGCTTTACCGGTGATTCTGCAGCTTCACGCGCTTTGGATGACACCCAGATTGCAGCAAAAGGGCTCAAGAGAAATGACTTTAATTTCCAGGTAGGT
>CAIVCR010000022.1 GCA_903904515.1 uncultured Bacteroidia bacterium | reverse complement strand
TTTTAATTTAGGAGTGAGTTCCAATTCTTTAATTTCAAAAACGGCGTGTAATGAGCATTAATTATGAGTCTATTGTGCATGAACTTTTTGAATCTGCTGGTATTGAAATTAATGGAAACAGACCCTGGGATATCCATGTCCATAATAGGGAGTTTTACCGCAGAGTTCTGACAGAGGGCGAACTGGGTTTCGGAGAATCGTATATGGAAGGGTGGTGGGATGCTGAAAGGGTAGATGAATTGGTACACAGAATATTACTAGCTCGTTTGGATGAGAAAACAGATCTTAAACTATCCATTCTCTTTCAGCTTTTTATTGCGCGACTTTTCAATTTGCAATCGAAACGGAGAGCCTTTTTTGTCGGTGAGAGGCATTATGATCTTGGGAATGATCTCTTCCGGACTATGCTCGACAGGCGGATGAATTATAGTTGTGCCTACTGGAAGGATTCGCAAAGTCTCGATCTGGCACAGGAGAACAAACTGGAGTTAATTTGCCGGAAGCTTTACCTCAAACCCGGAATGCGGGTTCTCGATATAGGATGTGGGTGGGGACCCTTTGGTAAATATGCAGCAGCGAAATACCAGGTTGAGGTAACCGGAATCACCGTTTCAAAGGAGCAGGTTCAGCTTGGGCAGGAATTGTGTGACGGGCTTCCGGTCAAATTCCGGTTGATCGATTACCGTGATATTGATGAAAAGTTCGACCGGATCGTAAGCGTAGGGATGGTCGAACATGTGGGATTTAAAAATTACGGTACATTTTTCAAGGTTGTGAACCGATGCCTTAAAGATGATGGGTTGTTTCTTCTGCATACCATTGGTCACATGGAATCTTCCAAAAACCTGGATCCCTGGACTCACAAATATATTTTTCCAAATGGCATGATTCCCTCCGCAAATCAGCTTAGTCAGGCATTTGAAAACCTTTTTGTAGTGGAGGACTGGCATAATTTTGGTGTCGATTATGATAAAACGCTTATGGCCTGGTATTCAAATTTCATTTCCAACTGGGACAAATTGAAGAATAATTTATCAGATCATTTTTATCGGATGTGGAAATTCTACCTGCTCTCTTCAGCGGCAACGTTTAGGTCGCGGCGAAGCCATCTGTGGCAGATTGTACTGTCGAAAAATGGGATTCCGGGAGGTTATCAATCGGTAAGATAACAGACCCCGAAGGTTTCAAAACAATATAAATCAGTTGAGGCTGTGTTAAAAGTAAAAATAGATTTACCACAAGGTTCGCAAGGGATATTCACAATGGACACAAAGATTATAAATTCAATGTTTTAATATTGTGAGCCTTGTTTATTCTTTGTGCACTTAGTGGTAAAAAAAATGTTTGAAGACAACTTTGTCTAATTAAACCTAAATTTTAAAATGTAAAGGTATCAGGATGGGCACCAAAATGGCGGTCCTGATCCAGCGCATCAATAAGGTCAATATCCTCAAGCGTGAGTTCAAAATCAAAAATGTCGGCATTATGCTGAATCCGTTCCTGGTGAACAGATTTAGGAATCGTAACGATCCCTTTTTGTAAATCCCATCTTAAAACGATTTGAACTGGCGACTTCTGATACTTTTGGGAGAGTTTGCCAAAGAGTGGAATGTCATTCACCTTGCCACGCATAATGGGACTCCAGGCTTCATAAACGATATTGTAGGAGTGACAGAGATCGATCAGGGGTTGCTGAACCAGGTAAGGATGGCATTCCACCTGGTTGACCATCGGCATTATTTCGGCACTCTGAAATAATTCTTCAAGATGATGCTGCAGAAAATTACTCACCCCAATTGCCCTGGCTCTTCCCGAACGGTATATCTCTTCAATAGTCTTCCAGGTAGCCGTAAATTTCCCCTTTACCGGCCAATGAATCAGGTAAAGATCGACATAATCGGTCTGAAGCAATTTAAGACTCTCTTCAAAACCCTCAATCACCGTTCCGTTTCGCTGATTGTCATTCCATATTTTTGTGGTTATAAACAGCTCATCCCGTGGAATCGCACTTGCTTTTAACGCATTTCCAACACCCCGTTCATTTTGGTAGATTGCAGCGGTATCGATATGTCTGTATCCTGCTTCAAGTGCCCATTTTACTGCGTTTTCCACCTCTGCTCCATCCTGAGTCTTAAAAACACCAAGCCCCAGATAGGGCATACGCACTCCGTTTGCCAATTCAACTGATCCTTTTATATCGCTTACTATCATGATTTTATAATGTATAAACCTTTAATTACTATTGATCGCACTTCTCTTAACAAATAAAAACCAAATATAGCGCTTCAAAATTTGATTGATAAGGTTAAAATCATGAATTTTGAACCAAATTATCAAACGATGAAGAACGATATTGGAACGCTGAAGGACGTAGAATTTCTGGTGGATCAGTTTTACCTTGCTGTGCAGCACGACCCATTCATCGGTCCGATCTTTAATGACAGACTTTCCGGACGATGGGAAGTCCATCACAAGAAACTTTACAGGTTCTGGCATACCGTTTTACTGCGCCGTCCCGACTATTATGGCGATCCTGTACCAATCCATTTTCAGATGAACATCAATGATCTTCATTTTAATCAGTGGTTAATGATATGGGTTAAAATCGTTGATGAGAATTTTGAAGGTACCATTGCAGAACGGGCCAAACTCCGGGGAAAGACGATGGCAAATGCCTTTTTGGAAAAGATTTTGAAAAACGCTAAGCAAGAGAACCAAACCAAATAAATTCAAGTTTTTAAAATCATTAAAATTCGTTTTTTGATTGAAATCAACTTTGCATGAAACACTGGGAGTACATAAATTACCACAGATTACACAGATTCACACAGATTAACGATCAAACAAAACTTTCAATCCGTGTTCATCTGAGTAATCTGTGGTGCTTTTTCTAATGAATACCACAAATCTAGCACCAATTAATTAAAAACTTCTTTTTAATTAATGTATATACCTGATATTTAACATTGTAATAGAAGATGCTAAATTTTTATTCAGAATTAATACAAAGATATTTGGAATTCTAAATTACACGCATTATGTTTGTCACAATTAAAATTCATTTTTAGCTGAGCATTCAGGATGAAAAAAGAAAACTTAGATCGTGTCATTTTAGCACAGGGAGAACAGCCATGTTTTTCAGGTTTTCTATGTTCTGTAAATAATATGCTCGTCATGTCTATGGATATGCGATAGCCTTCCTGCGGGTTATACCTGTTTGAAGGCTACATCTACAAGCTCAATTTGAGCAACCCTTTTTTCCCTAATTATTATCTCTTTAAATTAGCATTACCATGCCTAAAGCTGTCGTTAAATTCGGCGGATCCAACCTTAAGTGTAAGGAGGATATCGGACGCATTATTCAGGTTGTGAAAAATTACAAAGAACCTGTCGTGATTGTCGTCTCTGCCTTTTACGGGATAACCAATTTCCTGATTGATTCACTGGACAAAGCGCGTCATGATGAACTGGTAGCCAAAAATACTACTGCTTACCTTCTGCAACTTAAAAAGGAGACTCTTGAGTTGCAAATCCAGGATCAGAATCTGATCGATAAAATTTTGTCGGATATTGGTTTCCAGCTCGATGAACTGGAAAGATACCTGCATGGCATAGCACTGACTGGCGATGCATCAGCGGCTCTTGAAGATCATGTGCTGGCATACGGAGAAAAGATCTCTGCGGTTTTTCTGACTGCAATTCTCAACAATGCGGGAATTGAAGCCCAGGTTGCTTTTCCTGAATCGATCGGTTTGATTACAGATGGTGAATTTGGAACAGCTTCGGTTGATTTTGTGAAATCAACCTCTAAAGTTCGCGAATCGCTTGGACAGGAGGTTATATATGTGGTCCCAGGTTTTTATGGTATTTCAACTGACGGAAAAACGACCCTCTTCGGCAGGGGTGGAAGTGATTATTCAGCAGCTGCAATTGCGCGGTGTATCGGAGCACCATCGCTGGACATCTGGAAAGATGTAAATGGCTTTTTAAGTGCAGACCCTAAAACGGTAGATAATCCGGTGCAAATTCAGAAATTGTCCTATAATGAGGCTGCCGAACTTGCCTATTTTGGAGCAAAAATTCTTCATCCAAGGACCGTGGAGCCTTTGTCTGCGCCCCATATACCGATCAGAATCTTTAATATTTATGGCGATTCAGATGTGAGCAAACCCCTCTCTGTGGTAAGTGCTGAGAAGATTGTTACCAAGGGAATCGTGAAAAGCGTTACCTATAGTGAGGATTTTGGCATCTTAAAATTAAAAGGCTCAGGGGTTGGGGCAAAGCCGGGTATACTGGCAAAAGTTACCACTGCGCTTCACCTGGCTGGTATAAATATCAGCTCCGTGCTTACTTCGCAGATTTCGATTAATATTTTACTCTCAAAAAAAGACCTGAGTACTGCTTACGCGTTGGTTAGTGCAATCGAACTTTCTGTTGTCGGCCGGGTTCAGATCATTGAAGATATTGCCGTCGTAGCTGCTGTTGGAAACGGAATTGCTGAAAATTACGGTGTTGCGGCCCGCATCTTTACCGCATTGGCCAAAAATGGAATTAACGTACTGATGAGTTGCTCGGGTGCTTCACCCATTGTTAGCTATTTCCTGGTTGGGATAAACGACCGCATTCCGGCTGTCAAGGCGATACATCACGAGTTTTTTGAAACAATTAATCCGTTATGATAGTTAATACAACGGTAATAAATAGAAATTTGAAATAGATAGAAATTAGAAATAAGTAGAAATAAGTAGAAATTAGAAATAAATAGAAATAACAGAAACATTTAAAACCAATTAAAACAAATAATTATGAGTACAAGTACACCAAAATTCGAGACATTACAAGTGCATGCAGGACACACGCCGGATCAGGATACCCTGTCGAGAGCGGTTCCAATTTACCAGACAACCTCCTATGTTTTTAAAAATGCAGAACATGCTGCTAATCTTTTTGGATTAAAGGAGTTTGGGAATATCTATACCCGTTTGATGAACCCGACTACTGACGTTTTCGAGAAGCGGATTGCTGCCCTTGAAGGGGGTGTTGCTGCCCTGGCCGTCTCTTCCGGACATGCAGCTCAGTTTATTGCAATCACCAACATTGCCGGATCAGGTGACAATATTGTCACCTCACCTTACCTTTATGGAGGAACTTTTAACCAGTTCAAGGTTTCTTTTAAAAACCTTGGAATTGAGGGACGTTTTGCTGCAAATCTTGACATAGAAAGTTTTGAAAAACTGATTGACGACAAGACGAAGGCAATTTACTTTGAAACCATTGGTAATCCAAGTTACAATGTTCCCGATTTCGAAAAGTTTTCAGCTCTTGCCAAAAAATACGATCTGCCGATTATCGTTGATAATACATTTGGTTGTGGCGGAGCACTTTTCCGTCCCCTTGAGCATGGCGCCCATATTGTTGTGGAATCTGCTACAAAATGGATAGGCGGACACGGATCATCGATTGGTGGAGTGATTGTTGATGGTGGTAATTTTAACTGGGGCAACGGAAAATATCCCGGATTTACTGAGCCTTCAGAAGGATACCATGGTCTGAAATTCTGGGATGTATTTGGAACGGATGGTCCGTTTGGAAATATCGCCTTTATCATCAGGGCGCGTGTTGAAGGTTTGAGGGATTTTGGTCCTGCTATCAGTCCATTCAACTCTTTTCTCCTGATCCAGGGTCTTGAAACACTCTCATTGCGTGTAGAGCGTCATGTTCAGAATACAATTGCCCTTGCAAAATGGTTGCAAAAACATCCAAAGGTAGAATCGGTGAGTTATCCGGGCCTTGAAGGTGATGAGAATTATGAATTGGCAGCGAAATATCTTCCTAAAGGTGCAGGTTCAGTTTTGACTTTCACTGTCAAAGGGGGAAAAGAGAAGGCAACGCAAACTGTTGATAACCTTCTGTTAGTAAGTCACCTTGCCAACGTTGGCGATGTCCGGACATTGATTATCCAGCCATCTGCGACCACCCATTCCCAGTTAAGCGAGCTTGAGCAGTTAAGTGCAGGTGTTTTACCGGCCGGATTGCGTGTTTCGGTAGGGATCGAGCATATTGAGGATATCATTGCCGATTTTGAACAGGCGCTGGATAAAATTTAATTAATTTTGGCAAATGTAGAGACGCGTTTAAAAATGTAGAGACGTGTTTAAAAATGTAGAGACGTGTTTAAACACGTCTCTACTACAAACCATTATTTCAAAAATTATAATTAAAAAAAATAATCATGCCTTTAAATCTTCCCGACGGTCTTCCGGCTATTGACCTTCTGCGCAAGGAGAATATTTTTGTAATGAATGAGACCCAGGCAGCGCATCAGGATATCCGTCCTTTAAAGATCATTATTCTCAATCTGATGCCCTTAAAGATTGCAACTGAAACCGATTTATTGAGACTTCTCTCCAATTCTCCGATTCAGATTGAGATCGATTTTCTTCAGATTGAGGGGCATATTTCAAAGAATACCTCAAAAGACCATTTAAATACGTTTTATCATACGTTTCCGGAGATTAAGGAAAATAAGTATGACGGGATGATCATTACCGGTGCTCCCGTAGAACATTTGCCATTTGAGGAGGTCGATTATTGGAAAGATATCTGTCAGATTTTTGACTGGACCAAACATCACGTCACCTCGACGATGTTTATCTGCTGGGCCGCCCAGGCCGGATTACACCACTTTTATGGTGTTGAGAAATACCCGCTTGAGAAGAAAATGTTTGGGATTTTTGATCATTACCATTCGGAGGCAAAGCTCCCTATTTTCCGCGGTTTTGATGATGTTTTCAGGGCTCCACACTCACGGCACACCCAGATTCTGGCCGAGGATATCCTTAAAGTTCCTGAGATTGAGCTGATCTCACAATCTGCTGATGCCGGGGTTCATATGGTTATGGCCAACCAGGGAAAGCAACTGTTTATAACGGGTCATCCCGAATATTCGCGGGGAACGCTAAACCGCGAGTTCAAGCGGGATTTTGAAAAAGGGCTTCCTATCGATCTTCCTAAAAACTATTACAAGGATAATGATCCATCCAAGGAGCCGGTTTTAAGCTGGCGCTCACATGCCAACCTTCTTTTCCTGAACTGGCTCAACTACTATGTCTACCAGGAGACACCGTATGATTTGCATGATATAAAATAGCTTGTTAAGTCCGGGTGCGACTTGGAGTCGCGCTCGGACTTAAGCTTGCAGTTAAGTGAGCGGGTGACTTGTTCATGCACGAACAAGTCACCCGCTCACTATTTTAGGGAGGTTGTAATGACTTTCAAACTGAGAATATAATTAATCAGGAAAAATAGGCAAATCATCAAAAAAAACTAAAAAAAGAACTTAAAGACTAAGCGATTGATTAAATTTGTGTGACCGGTAGTTATTAAGTAATGAGAACAATATATTGTCGTATTAAAGGCTCAAGAGGATTGCGAGAATTGGGAATATATAAAATGCCACAATCCGTCAGTTGACGGACTAAGACTCAAAGCTACCCTAAGTGTATTTTTTTAGTTTCAATTCTTTGAGAACCTTAGTGTCTTTGAGACTTTGTGGCCATTTTAATACTTTTGATTTTCATTGTAATAAATTTACAATTACCAAAATGCGACATTTTATACTTGCGTCTACTTAAACCTTAGAACGATACCGTTTGCCCCCGAATTACAACACCTAATAAAAATAGCTGATATGGAAGATCATCATCACCCCAATGAGTCACACCAATCACATGAACTTTCCAAAGAGGAGAAAAAGAGTCTGGAGAAGGAACTCGAAAGACTACAATTGGAGCTCGTTAAAATGCTGGAATGGATAAAGCTCAAGAAGCTCAAGGTCGTAATTCTTTTTGAGGGGCGTGATGCCGCGGGTAAAGGTGGTGTGATTAAGCGGGTTATGGAATATTTAAATCCCCGGTTTTGCAGGGTCGTGGCCTTAGGAATTCCTACCGAAAAAGAGAAAACACAGTGGTATTTTCAGCGATACTCCAAGCATTTGCCGGCTGCAGGTGAAATGGTTCTTTTTGATCGGAGCTGGTATAACAGGGCAGGGGTGGAGCATGTGATGGGATTTTGCACCCCCGATGAATATGAAGAATTTCTCAGGTCTTGCCCTGAATTTGAAAGGATGATCATCCGCTCCGGAATAATACTTGTTAAATACTGGTTTTCGGTAAGTGACGAGGAGCAGGAGCGGAGGTTCCAGGAACGGATCCATAACTTCGCCAAACGTTGGAAGATCAGTCCTATGGATGTTCTTAGCCGTTCGAAATGGCTTGAATATTCCAAAGCTAAAGACACGATGTTTCAATACACCGACATCAAGCAGGCACCGTGGTATGTTGTAAAATCCGACAATAAAATAAAGGCCAGACTTAATTGTATCCACCACCTGCTGTCTCTTATTCCATACCACGAGATTGAACAGGAAGAGATCCAGCTACCCGTTAAGCAATCCGATGTTGGTTATATTCGACCTCCGGTCACCGATCAGACATTTGTACCTGAAGTCTATTAGGACCATTTTTTTAAATACTTCCCAGATCAGATTATTTGTAATATATCAGCATTGATGGTTGTATATTATGGGGTATCATTGTTAATTTATGATATATTCATGATTTGTACCCCCAAATTATTGATATATTTTTAAAAAATTAATTTTATTTGTGTTTTTCCATCTCCTAATTGTTAATATTACATTAATTCAGCACCTAAAATATCAAAAAGAAAATTTAATATCTATATTCGTGTCATAATGAGTTTATGAGGAGGTAATTTCAAATAAAACGTTACTGAAAGGGACTCTTTAAAAGCAATAGATATGAAGAATCACACGAATGGAATATTAGATTCATACACCTTGGGAAATACCCATTATGATGAAGTTTATACCGGTTCCAAGCAGCCCAGGAATCATTATACTTCAATGGTCGAACGCTTTAATCAATTAAGTCTTAAAGACTTTGAGCGGATAAACAATGAAGTAAAAACAGCATTTTTGAATCAGGGGATCACCTTTGCGGTCTATGCAGAGGATAAAAAGCCCGACGAGCGTATCTTTCCCTTTGATCTTTTCCCCCGGATTATCCCCAATGAAGAGTGGATTCATTTGGAAAATGGTGTCATTCAGCGAAATAGGGCAATAAACCTGTTTCTGCATGATATTTATCACCAAAAGAAAATTCTCAAAGACAAGGTTGTCCCTGCCGATCTTATTTTTTCATCGAAGAATTACCTCAAGGAGATGGTTGATTTCACCCCTGAGGCTGGAATTTACACCCATATATCCGGGACCGATCTGATCAAGCATACCAACGGACAGTATTATATTCTTGAGGATAACCTAAGATGTCCGTCGGGAGTAAGTTATGTTTTATCGAACCGCGTGGCACTGAAAAAGTCACTCTTTGATTTGTTTGATAAGCTGAAAACAAAAGCTATTTATCACTATCCGGAACATTTGCTAGAGATGTTAAAGTCTGTAAAACCGAAAAATGTCGATAACCCGACAATTGTGGTAGTAACTCCGGGAATGTATAACTCTGCCTATTTTGAGCACTCGTTTCTTGCCCAAAAAATGGGGGTTCAGCTGGTTGAGGGGAGAGATTTGTTTGTTGAGAAAGATTTTGTCTACATGAAAACCATTTATGGACCGATTAAGGTAGATGTCATATACCGGCGTGTGGATGACGAGTTTATTGATCCGCTTTGCTTCCGGAAAGATTCGATGCTTGGGGTTGCCGGACTGATGAATGCCTACCGTGCCGGAAATGTCACACTGGCAAATGCCCCGGGTACCGGTGTGGCTGATGACAAGGCAGTGTATCATTATGTGCCGGATATCATCAAATATTACCTTAACGAAACTCCGATCCTCAATAATGTTGAAACGTTTCATTGTGAAAAGGAATCGGAGGGGAAATATGTGCTTGACAATATCGATAAACTGGTCGTAAAACCTGTGGATGAGTCTGGAGGATACGGAATCACAATAGGTAACAGACTTACGAAAGCTGAGATAGAGGAGGTGAAAGTGAGGATTAAATCCAATCCAAGAAAATATATTGCCCAGCCAATCATGAGCCTTTCGGTGCATGCAACATTCATTGAGGAATCCAAAGAATTTGAACCCCGGCACATTGACTTAAGAACCTTTTGCCTGATGGGAAAAGATTCAGAATATGTACTCAAGGGGGGTCTGACACGTGTTGCGCTGAAAAAAGGAAACCTGATTGTGAACTCTTCACAGGGTGGGGGGTCGAAAGACACGTGGGTACTGGATTAGTAGTTAAAATCTTAAAACTGAATTATGTTATCTAGAGTTGCCAATAACTTATACTGGATGGGACGTTACATCGAGCGGGCCGAACATTTTGCCAGGTATAGTAAGGAGATCTACTTCTCATCGCTTGATGCGCCGATTATGGAGACCTACGACCGGAAGTTTGTGCTGGAATCGATGTTATATATGACGGGTATTTTTGATATGGACGCCGAAAATGAAAAGGATGTTTTATTCAAGATTGGTCTGGATACTGAAAATCCCAATTCAATTATCAGCATTCTCAATGTGGCGCGTGAAAATGCCCGTGGCGCCAGGAATGCAATTTCAACGGATCTATGGGAAGCAATTAATAAGTATTATCACCTGGTAAATAATTATTCTGTAGAGACTTACATCTCCACGGGTTTTTATGATCTGACACAAATTATTCTTGAGCAGACCTCTATTGTACAGGGGAAAATTTCGGGTACCCTGCTTCATGATGAGGAGTGGGCAATCATCCTTGTCGGGATGCATATTGAACGGGTTATTCAGGTGATCAAGATTATTAATTCCAAATTACATGATATCTATAAGATTGAACTTGCGGGACATCCTGTAACGGATATGTCTTTTGAATGGACCACTATGTTGCGGTGTACCGAATCGTTTGATATGAACCGGAAATTTTATCGCTCAATCCCTAACCGTGAACAGGTTCTCGAATTTATCATGCTTAATCCACAATGCCCCAGGTCAATAGCACACTCTGTGAATGGGATTCAGAAATATTTGCTCAAGCTGAACAGCGACGACAGCATCGATGCCAGATCAATCACATTTAAAATTGGAAAACTTTGTGCGCAGTATAAATACCTCACCTTCGAAGAGTATAAGGATGATATTTACGGACTTTTAAACAGTACCCAGGATTTGGTCATGGAAATCAGCTCTGAACTCGAGAAGAAATACCTCTCTTTTTAATGATTGAATTTGATCTTCAGTATATTATAGAAAACAAGTATGAGAATCCGGTACGCAAGGCAAATTTCCAGCTACTTGTTATTCCCGATTCCAATAAGGAACAAAAAGTACGTGATTTGAAATTTTCATGTTCCGGGAGTCAGGAAATGCATATTTCGAAGAATATTTTTGGGTTTAAGACGATTCAATATTATATCGATAAACCCTTCTCTGAGTTTCGGTTTAAACTGTCGGCAAAGATAGATAGGAACGAGTTAAACCCATTTATTTTAAGCCCTTTGACACCCTTTGAGGAATTCCAGCAGATTCAATTATCAGATTTTTATATCGATAACTACCTGTTTTTATCACCAACTGATCTGACCAGATTACCGGTAGATTTAGATTTACCTTTCCCCGTTTATTCGGACGAGATTCAGATTTTTGATTTTCTAATCGAATTAAATTCCTATATATTTGGGCTCTTAACTTATTCCCCCGAGAGTACGACGATTAATACCCGGATCGAAGAGGTATTGCTCATCAAACGGGGAGTATGTCAGGATTTTGCTCACTTGTTTGTGTCTGTATGCCGTAAAAATAAAATTCCGGCACGTTATGTCAGTGGTTTTCTGAATCAGGGTGCAGAATTCATCGGATCAAGTCAGTTGCATGCGTGGGCAGAGGCACTGATTCCTGGAATAGGTTGGGTTGGATTTGATTCGACCAATAATTTGCTTGCAGATCACCATTATTTAAAAATTGCGCATGGAACCGATTACCAGGATTGTAGTCCGATTATAGGGGTTTTGGAGTCATCAGGAACTCAAAGAAGTATTCATTCAGTAACGATCACTAATCAATAAATATGACATTTTGTCTGGCGATTAAAAGTAAAACGGGGGTTGTTGCATTATCCGATACCCGTATCAGCAGTGGTTTGGGAGTATCGACTTCAAAAAAGATTCAGACCTACCACGTTGGGGGGAACTCATTTTTTATCATGTCGTCAGGATTGCGTTCGATAAGGGATAAGGTGGTTCATCTGTTTGAAGATGAGTTGGCTGATCGTCCTTACGATAAGCTTTATAAGGTTGCGAATCATCTGGGCAACATGGTGAAACAGGTGCGTAGCGAAGATCTTGAAGATTTACTGAAGAGTAAATTTTTCTTTGATGCCCATTTTATCATCGGGGGGCAGTGCATTAAGGATAAACGGTCAACAGTATTCCTGGTTTTTCCGGAAGGTAATTGGGTGGAAGTGTCGGATGAGTCACCCTATACGGTTATCGGCAATACCGGTTTTGGGAAATCAATTTTGAGACGGCTTTTGCATGAAGAGATAAATTTTGATCTGGCCATTAAAGTGGCTTTCCTCTCTTTCGATGCGACATTTAAAAATGCAAGTGACGTTGATTTTCCGCTTGATTTTGCACTTTACAAAAACGGCACTTATGATATCCAGGAGTTTCGTAAGACAGAGGAAGATCTGAAAGGGACTTCTAAGCGGTGGAATGAGATGCTGGTTAATGCGGCTAATGAACTACCCAAGTTCCTGCATTTTGATGACTAGAGAATTATCTTGAGTGAGCGGGTGGCTGTTCAGGTCCTGAACAGCCACCCGCTCACTTTTTCGGAAAATTGGCGGAGGTTATGGAAAATATTTATATATCTCAGCTCTGTGATCAAAAGCCGCGAAAATTACTATTTTGTCATTTATCAGGATTCCGATCCGGTAATCCCCTTGCCTTATCCGATATGAATTTTTGTAACCAGTAAGTTTTTTCAAATTATGAAAACCAACCATTGAATTAGTTTCAATTACCGATTGAATGATATCAAAAATCTTAGATTTTATTCTACTGTCTTTGCAGTTTTCAACTTGTTTTTGAAATTTACGGGTTAATTGGATTTCCATTTTTTAGTCCCCCTTCAACCCTGCTAGAAAATCTTCCTTCTCTTTCTCATTTAGTAATCCTGATTTTACCCCCTCGTCAATTGATAAAGCAATAGCAATATCTTCTGCTTCGCTATCAGATATTTTTTTTGCAGTAAAATTCAGTTGCCTGGCTAATCTTAATAGTAATTTTGAATTAGTCTTTGAATCCCCCCTTAAAATGATAGTTTCCATGTTTTTTTATTCAAAATTAATGATTTAACAAAGATGATGAATTATTTTTAAAGATAAATAGTTACACAATTTTTCAATGGAAATCAATATTTTCAGGAAGATTGGAAATCAGTATTAAAAGTTTCTTCGCTACACTTCGTTTCGCTCAGAATGACAATTATTTAGGTAATAAGGGTAAAGGGTTGGAAGTTGCTTCGCGACTTCCAACCCTTTACCCTCTACACCACTATAACTTACTGTCATTCTGAGCGTAGCGAAGAATCTTTAATTCTTCCCCGGACAACATTGACTAATATAATAGAATTCAATTTACCTTCTTAATTTAATCTTCCTTAAATCAAACGTATGCGGATATTCCGGATCCGGTTCTATCAGTTTCGGAGTTAAGGTAACCTTCTGATTCGTTTCGAGTTCTTTTTCAAGGATATAGCGCTGTATTTCGGTGCTGATCTCTCGTGGCGAGTAAACTCCCTGCGTATGGTTTTCGTTGTAGAACCGTGAGACGCGCCTCCCTTCTGCCTCAAAACTGTTTACGGGGAAAGCGTCGTATGCCCGTCCGCCCGGATGAAAAACGTGATAGGTGCATCCTGCCACCGATTTGCCAACCCATAAGTCGAAGATATCGAACACCAGCGGGGTGTCGATGCCCAGAGTGGGGTGGAGCGCCGACGGTGGTTGCCAGGCCCGGTAACGCACTGAGGCAACATGCTCACCTTTTGTTCCGGTGCCGGCCATCGGAATGCGCATTCCGTTGCATAACACAGCATATCTCTCTCCGGTTAATCCCTTAGCTTTTATTTCGATCCTTTCAACGGAAGAATCTACAAACCTCGCTGTTCCTGAACTTGACATCTCTTCACCAAGCACATTCCAGGGTTCAATGGCCGTACGTAATTCAAGTTCTACATCCTTGAATTTCACCCTTCCGATATGGGGAAAGCGAAATTCAAAAAATGGTTCAAGCCAATTGATATCAAAAGAATAACCAGCATCGTTAAGTTGTGCCACAACATCTTTCAAATCATCTTTAACAAAATGGTGGGTCAGAAATTTATCATGCAATTCAGTACCCCAGCGCACTAACTTCCCTTTATACGGTTTTTCCCAGAACCAGGAAACCAGGGTTCTGATCAACAAAAGCTGTACGAGGCACATTTGCTTATTAGGCGGCATATCGAATCCCCTCAATTCCAGGATCCCCAATCGTCCGGTTGAAGAATCGGGTGAATAGAGTTTATCGATACAAAATTCGGCACGATGGGTGTTTCCGGTCAGGTCGATGAGCAGGTTTCGGAATAATCTGTCTACGAGCCAATTGGGAACTTCTCCTTCACCCGGATCGGGTATCTGTGCAAATGCGATCTCCAGTTCGTAAAGCATCTCCTGCCGACCTTCATCTACACGTGGTGCCTGACTTGTTGGACCGATAAATGCGGTAGAAAACAGGTAGGATAGTCCGGGATGGTGCTGCCAGAAGGTTAACATGCTTCGCAAAAGGTCGGGACGGCGCAGAAGGGGCGAATCACCAGGTGTGACTCCACCCAGCGTGATATGATTTCCCCCTCCGGTTCCCGTATGCTTCCCATCAAGCATAAATTTTTCCGAGCCGAGCCTGCTTTCGAGGGCTGATTCGAAGAGAATATCATAATTATTTACAACCTCACTCCAGGTTTTTGCAGGATGAATGTTCACTTCAATGACACCCGGATCTGGTGTTACCATGAGTTTTTCAATCTGTTTATCCTTTGGAGGTGCATATCCTTCAACAACAACCGGTATTTGGAGCATCTCTGCAGTCAACTCGATAGCTGCAACCAGATCAAGATAATGCTCGATCAAATCGGCAGGTGGCAGAAAGAGATGTATCTTACCATCTCTAATCTCGGATACAATCGCAGTCCTGATTGTGAAACTTTCAAATTTGGCCTTAAACTCCTCTTTTATTTCTTTCTTTTCCTGAAATGGGAGGTGTTTTAGCTTCTCTTTTTTGTCATCTTTTTCCGTTAGGTCATAAACCTTTGGATTTAAAAGTTCATCGGGAATAGAATAATCGGGTTTTTCTGCAGATCGTTGGGTGACTGACTTATGGAAATCGCCAAGTTCTGCGGTCTCTTCAAAGGGACTCCGTTCGACAGGCTTGGGTTTCTTCGATTCCGGCATATGCGGCAGTGAATCGAGAGGCAGGCGGTGCCCCATTTGCGAGTTCCCGGGAATCAGAAACATGCTCCCACCACGGAATTCCCATTTGCACGAGATCCATCCATTTTTTTGATAGGCCCATTGCAGCGGAAGTACGTAACCTGCAGGATCATTGAGTCCCCGGTCGAGTTGTTCCATCAAGGTTTTACGTTCAAGCGAATCGTTTAGATTAATGTTTGAAGGATCGATGTTTACGGGAAGATTCCGTTCGGTCCACAGGTAATAGAAGGCATCTTCAAAACCCGGAATAATATTTTCTTCGGAAACTCCTAACATTTTGGTTAGTTGAACCATAAATTTCAGGGCATCCTCCTCTGTATTTTTATCCTTTTTGCTGAAATCGGCCAGCCACTTCTTATTTTTCCAGACCGGCTTGCCATCCTTTCTCCAGTATAGGGCCATTTGCCAGCGGGGGGTCGGTTCACCGGGATACCACTTTCCCTGTCCGTAATGAAATAACCCACCCTTTCCAAAATTCTCACTTAGTTTATGGATCAACGAATTGGAGAGCTTTTGTTTCTCTTTACCATCGGCGGCGGTATTCCATTGTTCCGACTCCATATCGTCAATCGAAACAAATGTCGGTTCGCCACCCATGGTCAGACGAACATCACCGGCTTCCAGTTTTTGGTCTACCTGATTACCAAGTGCCATTATTTCAGCCCATTGCAAGTCACTGTATGGCTTTGTGACTCGCGGGTCTTCATGTATACGCACAACCTCATTGGAATGGGAAAACTCAACTTCACAAGGATCTATTGCTCCCGAAATCGGTGCTGCACTTGATGGGGCAGGAGTACAGCATAATGGAATATGACCCTCGCCAGCCAGGAGCCCGGAAGTAGGATCAAGTCCAATCCATCCCGCACCAGGGATATACACCTCGCACCAGGCATGTAAATCTGTAAAATCGGCTTCGGCGCCTGAGGGACCATCGATAGCTTTCTGATCAGCTTTTAGTTGTACAAGGTAACCCGAAACAAAACGTGCAGCAAGTCCCAGATGGCGCATGGTTTGCACCAGGAGCCAGGCCGAGTCACGGCAGGATCCCAATTTCTTTTGCAAGGTCTCTTCACAGGTAAATACTCCGGGTTCCATCCGGACCGTATATTCCAGCTCTTCATAAAGTTCCCGATTCACCGCAACCAGGAAATCGACAATTATCATATCCCTGAACCGTTCAATCTTCTTCATCCATTCCTTCAGCAAGGGACCATTTTCAACAATTTCAAAATAAGGAGCTAACTCTTTAATATCCTGTTGAATATAATCAAATGGAAACTTCTCGGCATACTCCTCTACAAAGAAATCAAAGGGGTTGATTACTGTCATCTCAGCAATCACTTCAACATCAACCTTAAATTCCCTGACCTTGTCGTGCATGACAATCCGTGCCAGATAGTTGCCAAAGGAATCCTGTTGCCAGTTGATGAAATGCTCTTTAGGTTCTATATTTAAGGAATACGAATGGATTTTTGTGCGGCTGTGAGGAGCCGGTTTTAAGCGGATCACATGGGGACCCATGTTGATTAACCGATCGTATTTGTATGCTGTACTGTGTTTTATAGCTACGAGAATTGCCATATGTTATTTTTTTACAGATTTCAGAATCCACTTTTCAACGTTTGAGGATGATTCTTTATCTATTATTACTTATGTATTGCTAACGTTCTGCACTAACTTTTTGTTCTGATAAGAAATTTAATACTTGGTTAGTATTAATACCTGCTTTTCCACCAGGAGCGCAGCCGTTCAAGTATTTTAGTCTCCGATTGATTGTTCTGCGGGGTATAAAACCGCTTATTTTTAATTTTTTCGGGGAGGAACTCCTGATCGACAAAATTTCCTTCGAAAGCATGGGCGTACTTGTACTCCTTGCCATATCCAAGATCTTTCATCAATTTGGTCGGAGCATTACGCAGATGGAGTGGAATCGGAAGATGACCAGATTCACGCACCTCTGCAAGGGCAGCATCAATTGCCTCGTAAGCAGAATTACTTTTCGGTGAAGTGGCCAGGTAGATGGTACATTCTGATAAAATAATCCTGGATTCGGGCATTCCGATTTTATGAACAGCATCAAACGTATTTTGGGCGATCAGAAAGGCATTCGGATTTGCAAGTCCCACATCCTCTGAAGAGAGTATGAGTAACCGTCGCGCAATGAATTTAATATCTTCACCCCCTTCGAGCATTCTGGCAAGGTAGTATACGGCGCCATCAGGATCGCCACCACGGATACTTTTGATAAAAGCTGAGATGATGTCGTAATGCATCTCCCCGCTTTTGTCGTACAAAGCCAGGTTTTCCTGGAGTCTCGAGGTAACCAGTTCATTGGTAATGATGATCTCATCTTCTGTAGAAGCATTGAGTACAATTTCCAGCACATTGAGCAGTTTTCTCGCGTCGCCACCAGAGAAACGGAGCATTGCTTCGTGTTCCTCCACGACTATTTTGCGCTGACTGAGTTCGTAATCGGTAGTTAGTGCATGATTCAGAAGCGTTAACAGATCCTCTTTTTCAAGCGATTTCAGGATGTAGACCTGACAACGTGAGAGCAGGGGAGAGATCACCTCGAATGAGGGATTTTCGGTTGTAGCGCCAATCAAAGTTACCAAACCCTGTTCAACAGCTCCCAGCAATGAGTCCTGCTGTGCTTTGCTGAACCGGTGAATCTCATCGATAAACAGTATGGGATTTGGAGTGGTAAAGAAGCGGCTGCTTCTTGCCTTTTCGATCACTTCCCGCACATCTTTTACCCCTGAATTGATAGCGCTCAGGATATAAAACGGACGATTTAATGAATTTGCAATAATTTTTGCAAGGGTTGTTTTTCCAACCCCTGGCGGTCCCCAAAGAATAATCGAAGAGAGATTTCCCGAGTCGATCATTTTACGGAGCACAGCCCCTTCGCCAACCAGATGCTTCTGACCGATGTATTCACCCAGCGATGTGGGTCTTAATCTTTCTGCCAGTGGTTGATTTGACATGCTTTGGTTCTAATCGTTTTTAGTTACAGTATCTCTTGATTACATTGTAGGCTTCGGTAAGTCCCAATTCTCCCGCTTTACTTAAATCGAGTGATCCCCCCTCCATGTCATCCATGAAAATGCGGGTTAATCCCCGGTTAAAATAGGCCTCAGCAAAATCGGGTTCAAGTTCAATTGCCTTAGAGAAATCGTTGATTGCTCCTAGGTAATCCTTCTTCTTAACTTTCGTATTGGCCATATTGAACCACGCAAAGATAAACCGCGGATTCATATATAGTATTGATTCAAAATCTTTTATAATATCTTCGTAATCAAGTACTTTTTCTTCTTTCGGTGCGTCTGTGGCAGCTTTGGTACCATTAATGCTCAGGGTCGTTGGCTCAGGGAGAAGCCCAGGCATTCGGATAAAATCGACCCTTTTCATCATGGCATTAGCTCTGCTGAAATAGGCCAGAATATTTCGCCCATCGATTTTTATGGTTTTATTATAATCATCAATAGCCAGGTTGTAATTTTTAAGCAGTTCGTAATAGGTCGCCCGGTTGAAATAGGCATCGGGGTTTTTCTTATTGTTTTGAATCGATTTATCCCAGAAACTGATATTGTCGTTATACTCTTCCGACCTCCAGTCATCATTTTTAACCTGTTTATTGGTAATGAGCAAAAAGGGCTGATTATTGTTTTTACGATTTAGTGCGTCAATTTCTATACTATAATATTGTAGTCTTTCAAAATCCACTGAATCTTTATGAAAGATTGATATTATAAACTCAGGTTTTAGTTCAATTTTCACATTGCGATTTTGAACCATACCCCGCGAGATCTCTGTTTCAGTAACCTCTCCGCCATTATGTACGACAATATTTCGTCTTGCGCGCTTCTGGGTTACGGGACCCTTATTGTTCTCCTGTCCGGTAGCTACCGAATCAGCAGCGCTGTTTTGACGTGGCTGGTTTTGAGCCAGTGCATTGGATTGATTGGTTACGCCTCCATTTTGGGGTGTTTGTTTACCCTGAGCCGTCTGCTGATTAGCCGGTTGATTAGCCGGTTTACCTTGCCCATTTTGATTCTGGGATTTTTGATTTTGATTCTGGTTGGCAGTAGGCAGGACAAATCCGTACATGCGTCTCTGTTTTTCTTTCTCCTGTTCAGCATCGAGCCGTTTTTTAAATTGTGCGTATTTAGGGTCAAGTTGCTCGGCTATGGCAAAATCAGCTTCAAATCCGGGTAGTTTAAGTGTCTCTTTTGCAATTCCCCGATTGAGATAGGCGACAGCGATTTCAGGATCTAATTTAATCGCCATATCATAATCGGGAATAGCACCTCTTGCATCATCCAATTTATGCTTAACGATTCCCCGGTTTACGAATGCCTGACCCATTTTGGGATCAAGCCTGATACACAGATCATAATCTTTAAGTGCTCCGGCATAATCCTGCTTCTCGAATTTGGCAATTCCCCGCATCAGGTAAGCTCCCGAAAAATGGGGTCGGATTTTTATTGCTGCATCACAGTCTTTTATAGCGCCATCCAGGTCGTTTTTCATCTGTTTTGCCGAACTTCGGTTAAGAAATGTATTTGCCATTAGTGGATCGATCTCCAGTGCTTTGGAATAATCTTCGATTGCACCGTCCAGATCCTCCATGGCTGCCTTACATATTCCACGATTGGTAAAAATGGCCTGATCGTCACTCTTGTATTCGAGTGCTTTTGAATAATCACTCAATGCCTCCTTGTAATTCTTCAGTTCATAATTAGCCATTCCCCGATACATGTAAGCCTCCGGATAAAATGGTTTGATATCCAACGCTTTATCGTAATCGTTTTTTGCACCTCTGAAATCGTCGATATAATGTTTGGCCATCCCTCTGTAATAATAGGGTTCCGGGAGATTGGGTCTGAGTTTTATAACTATATTTAAATTTTCAATGGCGCTTACATAGTTTCCGAAATAGATCCGGCTGCGGCCTATATAAAAGTATTGATCAATATTGAGTTGCGGGAAAGCGGACACTGAAATGACCGTAAAAAGAAGGAATGATATAATTTTCTTCATCAGCGGAGAATAGCTATTTATAAGTAGGCAAAATTAGCAAAATAGTGTTTGTTGGCAGAGGATGGTTTTTAATTTTATAATAATAAAGTTTAAAGCATGTTAATTAGGTGTGAATGGTGTTTGGGAGATGATCTTTATCAGCATTATCATGACAAGGAATGGGGTGTGGCTGTGCATGATGAGCAAAAACTTTTTGAATTTCTTACCCTGGAGGGGGCGCAGGCCGGATTGAGCTGGCTCACGATTCTCCGTAAACGGGAGAATTATCGTCAGGCTTTTGATGATTTTAACCCCGAAAAAATAGCCGGCTATGATCAGACTAAAATACTTGGGTTAATGAGTAACCCGGGAATTATTCGAAACAGGCTGAAAATTGAGTCAACGATCAGGAATGCAAAGGCTTTTCTTGCCGTTCAGGAGGAGTTTGGTAGTTTTGATCATTATATATGGAATTTTGTGGATGGGAAGACGATTCACAACAAGTATAGGAGCCTGAAGGAGATTCCGGCGGAGAGTGATATTTCAAGAATTATTTCGAAGGATATGAAGAAAAGGGGATTTAATTTTGTCGGACCGACCATTATATATTCTCACATGCAGGCAACAGGGATGGTAAATGATCACCTTGTCGATTGTTATCGATACCGGGAAGTTGGAGGGGGAATGTAAGGTATGGAAACTATTCAGAGGTTTCTGAATCAGCTCAGAATATGAATTTTACAGGTATTGAATTAAGAAGATAAGGAATTAGAGTAATTCTCCTTCATCGAAATTGCGTCTTTCGGTGACGTTACCCTCGACATCTGTATTAAAAATATGACGTACCTGAAAGTGATCACGGATAATAAATTCGTAGCTTGGGGCAGTGTCTGATTTTTCAATAAAAATTGAACTCATAATCTGACCAAAAGTTTCCAGTTTTTCACGTATCTGGTGGTCGAGCATATCAATTTTATAGTTGGTTTCAGTTTTAAGCCATTTGCCTGACTTTTCGAACCATGCGATCTGTTCAATTCCGTTTACGCGAAAAATAACTTCAAAATGGGAGTCACTCTCTTTTGACCACTCAATATTAGTGGCTTCAGGAAACAACTGATTAAAAGATTTTAATAGTGTTTGTCCGGGTGTATTGGGATTAATCCGGAATACATATTTTAGGATAAAATCTTTCATGGAATAGTTTTCTCTTTAAGACGGAATTTTTCTTAAAAGTCACATTTTAAGAGTGCACTATTCATGATTATAATGTTCTTTATATAGGAAGGCGACCCTGTCGCGGGCGCGTTTAAGTCTCATTTTTGTTGCACTTTCACTAATCTTCAATGCCGTTTGAATATATGCGATTGGTACATTATCTATATAATGCATTGTAAGGAGCGCTTTTTCTTCAGGATGGATAAACTCAAGTATTTTCATAAGCCGTTCACTATTGATCTCCTTTTCGTTCAATTCATCGATCACATCGGGAAGTTCATGCGAACTGTTCCAGTCGGGGTAATTCATCTTCTTTTTAGTCCGAAGGTATTCTATACAGTTATTATAGGTAATGGCATAAAGCCAGGTTGAGAAGTTGGCTTCGCCCCTGAAATCGGCTAATCGTTCAAAAACTTTGCAAAAAATGTCCTGTACAAATTCCTGGGCAAGTGTTTTATCTTTGAGCAAGGAGTAACATTTATCATAAACCTTATCTGAATATCGCTTATACAGCACTTCAAAGAGGTTTGTATTGAGCTCATGCTTAATAAGTCTCATGATTTCTTTATCTGAATAATCCATCACAGAATTTTTTATTGTCATCTTTTAAACCGATAAAACATTAGAAATAAAGATTTTATATTAATTCACACGTCAAAATTAAAAAAAAAATCTGAAATTATTGTGACCTCTCCACAGGTTTGCGTCTAAACTGTGTATTTTAAGAATTGAAAAACATTTATTAC